>NZ_JAFQQZ010000045.1 GCF_017410345.1 Methanobrevibacter sp. | reverse complement strand
CTTTTAATTTTTTTATTTTTTCTTTCTTTATTTTTTTTTAAATTGTACAAATTTATTATATAGTAATTATAAAGATATGATTATGATTATTAATCAATTGTCTAAATATTTAGTCAATTTAAATTATGAAGACATTCCTCAAGAAACTATTGAAAAGGCTAAATTGTGTTTTATTGATTATTTGGCAGTTTATCTAAGAGGTTTAGAGAGTGAAAACGCTAAAATAGCCATTAAAACCATTTATGAATTGTATAATGGTGATTTCAATTCATTAAGTAAAGGGTTCATCAATGGAATCGCATCCCATAGCCTTGATTTGGATGATGGCCATAGGTTTGCTCAATTGCATCCTGGGTCTGTTGTCTTTTCAACAATCTTAGCTTTAGCTACAGATAGTAATTTAGACTTGAATATCACTTCAGAAGAGTTTTTTGAAGCGGTTATTGCAGGATATGAAACAGCTATTGTTCTAGGAATGATGGCGAATCCAAATCATAGAAATCAGGGATTCCATAGCTCAGGTACGATAGGAACCTTTGCAGTTGGAGCAGTTGCTTCCAAGCTTTTAAACCTAAATCAGGAAAAAACAGAGCATTGTTTAGGCTTATGCGCTACCCAATCATCAGGTCTTCTTGAAGCAGATCATGCAGGAACTATGGGGAAATCATTGCATATTGGAAATTCAGTTTATAATGGAATCTTATCTGCATATCTTGCCAAAAATGGTTTCACTGGTGGAGAATCATTAATTGATGGAAAGGAAGGATTCATTAAAGCTATGGCTTCAGATTTATATGAGGATCATTGTGATGAAAATGGCAATTTTGATGTTTTGAAATTATCCCAGTTCATTGACATAAACTTAAAAAAATTCCACATAAATGAAGTTTATTTAAAGAAATATCCATTCTGCAGACATATCCATTCAGCTATTGATTCAACATTAATTCTAAAGGATGAATTAAATAAATTAGATTTGGACAATTTGGAGAATATCTCTTCAATTGATATAGAAACCTATAAGATAGCAAGTGAGCATGACAATTATAATCCTAAAAATCTTCAGGACTTAAAGCAATCCTTGCCTTATGCAGTGGCTATTTCCTTAGTTTCTAATGACTTAAGTTTAGACTCAATTGATGATTTGTTTGAAAAAGGTCTTTTTAGTGAGAGCAGTGAAGATGAGATTTTAAAAATTAAAGATATTGCAAATAAAATCAATATCCATGAAAATGATGAATTAAATCAATTGACTCCTGATAAAAGGCCTTCTAAAGTGATAATTAAATTTAAAGACAATTTAAATAAGAATAATACATTAGAAAATATGACTTTTTATCCATTGGGAGAAGTGGAAAATCCTTTATCTAAAGAGGATATCTTAGAGAAATTCAGACTTTTAAATCCTAAGTTTAATATGAATAAATTACAAATAATTAAATATATGGAAGATTATTCAATCAATGAAGTTTTTGAGGAATTAGATTTATAAATTAGATTTATAGATTAATTATACTTATTTACTATCGATTATTAATTATTTTTACCAAAGTGATTTTTATGATGGATGAAACTAAAAAATCATTAGAAAAATTGGGAATCAATGAATTGCATGATGATTACATCTCAACTAAGAGATTTGAAGATGGGGGACAATACAGGTTTGAAGTTCCGGGAATACAAGGTCCTTCTGCACTTGAATCTCTCTTAAATGCATGCAATGATTATAATTTAACAATTCACAGAGCTACTCAAACCAAAGGAATCATGTTCTTATTGGATGATGAAATATCTGCTATGGTTGATTTGGCCCGTGAAGCAAATATTCAATTGTTCCTGGCAGTTGGCCCAAGAGCTCCTTATGATACAAGCGCTACTGTTCAAACAGAAGAGGGAAAGCGTATAGGATACAGATTAAGAGGTTACAATAACCTCGTTTATGCTATTGAAGATGTTAAAAGAGCAGTTGATTTAGGAGTTAGAGGAATCCTATTATACGATGAAGGATTGTTATTTGCACTTTCCAAAATGAGAGATGCAGGAGACTTGCCAAAGGATCTATTATTCAAATTGTCTGCTCATGCAGGATGTTCCAATCCAGCAGCTGCTAAACTATTTGAATCAATTGGCTTGAATTCCTTAAATCCAGTAAGAGACCTTCAGATTCCAATGTTGGCATCATTGAGAGATGCAATTGATATTCCTATTGATATTCATACAGAAAATCCTAAGTCTACAGGAGGATTCATTCGTCATTATGAAGTTCCTGAAATGATTAAGGTGGCAAGTCCAGTGTACTTAAAGACTGGGGGATCTGTTGCAAAGCATCACAGTTGGGACACAACTGAAAAAGAGGCTAGACAAAGGGCTAAACAGGTAGCTCTAATTAGGGATTTGATTGAAAGACATTATCCTGAAGCTATTATGAGCAAATTATAATTTTTTTAATTTAATTATTTTTTTTAGCTTATTAATTATTTTTTAGAATTTACTAGGTTATTCATATGGATTTAATTGAAAAAGTTCAAAATGCAGTTATTAGTGCAGGCAGTTCATATAGTGAAGACAGATTGGCTGCCTATGAAAATGCTCTAAAATTGGAAAAAGAGCTGAATAATGAGAATGCAGTTTGGGCTTTGGAACAAATGATTGAAAACTTTAAGGTTGCCAAGGAAAAGAAGCTTCCTTTATGTGATGATACAGGAATTCCACATGTCTTGATTGAAATAGGAAAGGAAAGGGAAATTCCTAAAGGATTTTTTAATGATATCAATGTTGGCATTGCACAAGGTTTGGACAATCTTCCTGGAAGGCCAATGGCAGTTAAAGGAAATGATATGGAACGTATTGAGCAATCACAAGGTTTATACAAAGAGTCCAATATGATGAAGCCTGCATCCTTTTTAATTGAAGAGAAGGATGAATCCACTTATGGAAGACTGATTGGTGTAGATGATGATAAGATAAAGATTACCATCCTGTTGGAAGGTGGAGGTCCTGAAATAAGGGCTAAAACTTATAGGGTTTTCCATAAAAGAGACTCAAGCATTGTATTCAATGAGGCATTGAATTGGCTGAAGGAGTCATTGGCAATGTTAGGTTGCACTCCTTCGATTCCAGCTATTGGAGTTGGAAGAACTCACTTTGAAGCAAATGCATTGATGCTTAGAGCAATGGCTCATGGAAACTTAAATGTGCAGTCTGATGTTGAAAAATACATAAGTGAAGAATTAAATAAGACAGATATTGGTCCATTGGGACTTGGTGGAAAGACAACGGCCCTCGGATCTTTTGTAAATATAGGTTCTCAAAGAGCAAGTGGAGTTAGGATAGTGGCAGTTAGGCCTGCATGCTTTGTAGAGCCAAGAGTCTGCAGATTTGAATATTAGTTATATGAGTTAACTATAATACAATTAAATAATAGAAAAGATGATATTTATTTAGTGATGTTTTAGATGCTTATTTAAGGAGAATATTATGAAAGATACTCAAAAACCTGGTAAAAATGGTTTTAAATTTCCTCAGCAAAGGGTTAAAACCAGGATTACTGAAGTAAAGCCTAATCATTTATCTACAAGAGGTTATAATCAAGAGGATTTGATTGAAAATCTCAGCTTTGCAGAGATGGTATTTCTTCTTCTTATAGAAAGATTGCCTGATGAGAGGGAAGCTAAAATATTCAATCATATTCTTGTTTCATTCTGTGATCATGGTGTAACCCCTCCAAGCACACAGTCTGCAAGATTGATTGCATCTTCAGGAGCAAATATCAATAATGCTGTTGCTGGTGGATTATTGTCCTTTGGTAAAAACCATGCAGGAGCTATTGAAAAAGCTATGGAGCTCTTTCAGGAATCCATAGAATCATTGAATCTTGAAGATACTGATGAAGCGGATGTCAATAGGAAAATAGCTGGAAAAGCTATTGAAATTGTAGATAAATACGAAAGCGAATCAAAGAGAATACCAGGTTATGGCCATAGATATCATGATAAGGATCCTCGTGCAGTTAAATTGCTGGATTTGGCTATTTCAGAGTCAGCTATTGGCCATCATACAAAATTGGCACTTGCAATAGAGAATATGCTCTTTGAGAGAAAAGGCATTTGCTTGAATGTGGATGGTGTCAATGCAGGTCTCTTATCTGATTTGGATTTCGATAGCTCTTTAGGTTTAGGCATTTTCATGATTGGAAGACTGCCGGGACTTGTAGCTCATGCCTATGAGGAAATGGAAGAGGAAGAGAAATTCAGACGTTTCTGTGACTTGGAAGATATCGTTTATGAAGGCTTTAAAAATAGAAACATTAACGATAGTTTAGATGATGAAAATTTATAAATTTTATATTTATTTAATAATTTTAAACAACTCTTAGGAGTAATTTAAATGGAATTTTTTGATGTAATTGAAAAAAGATACAGTATGAGAGGTTTTGAAGATAAGGAAGTCGAGCAGGAAAAATTGGATAAGATATTGAAATCCGCTCAGCTTGCTCCAACTGGAGTTAACTTCCAGCCTTTTAAAGTAATTGTCATTGACACTAAAAAGAATAAAGAAGAATTAAATGCCATTTATCCGCCTGAATGGTTTACAGAAGCACCTTTGGTTCTTTGTGTTGTTGCTTCAAAGGAAAAGGCATGGACTAGAAAATTTGATGATAAGAACATTGCAGACATTGATGCAACCATTGTAATGACTCATATGATTCTTGCAGCTGAAGACCTTGGATTGAACACCTGTTTCATTGCAAACTTCAAACCGGATCTTGCAAAAGAATTCTTGGACTTGGATGATGAATGGGAACCTGTATTGTTCACTCCTTTAGGATATGGAAATGCAGAACCAAGGGACACTCCTAGAAAAGCTATTGATGAATTAGTCATATACAAATAAAAAATTTAACATAAAAATTAATCATAAATATTAATCATAAATATTAATCAAAATATTAATTAAGAAGTAATCAAAATTAAAGAGGATATCATGAGATTTACAAAAAAATCTATTATTTTATTGGCTTTTTCAGCTGTTTTAATGATTTTGGGATTATGGAATTATGCTGATGCAAATCCAGTGACTTACGATGTCATAGCTTCAACTGTTGTGCTTGTTGTAGTTGGGTGGACACTTGCTTTATCTGTTTTTGAACCAAGCTGGACTAAAGCAGCAATTCTTATCGATGGTTTGATTTTCCTTTTGGTAGGTATTACATTCCTAATGATGCCATATAACCTTATTTTCATATTATTTGGTATTATATTGGTTGCAATAGCTGTTGCAGCATACCTTGGAAAATTACCTAGATCATTTTTAAGATTATTCCACAAATAATCTTAATCATTTTTATTTATTTTTTTTAAATTTATTATTTTTTAATTTATTTATTATTTTTTTTTTTTAATTGATTTAAAAATTTTTAATTAATTTATTTATTTAATTAATTTATTTTTCATTTTTTATTCTATTTTTATTTGATTCATTTTTTAAAAATTTTAACTGTTTTTCTTTTCATGAAATTTCAAGATTTTTTCATGAAAGCTATTTTTTATAATTTTTAAAATCTTTATTATAATACTTTTATTTTAATTTTTATTAATTCTAAGACCTTCTATTTTCTTAAATCTTTTTTTTATTTATTTCAATTTTTTATTTTAAGATTGTTAAAATTTAATATGGAAATTTCATTTTTCACTTTCATTAAAATTTTCCTTATATATTATATTATAACAATATTTTAATAAAATATATATATTAACAAAAATAGATATTAATATACCATGGTGATTTATTATGGCAGGGATATCAGAAGCTATTACCCAAATAAAAAAAGCTGAAAGCGATGCTGATTCCTTAGTAGAACAATCAACAGTCGATGCAAAAGCTATGATTGATGAGGCTACTGTTAAAGCTAATGAAATGATTGAACTTGCTAAGAATGAAGCTAGCGAAGAAGCTCAATCTACTGTTTTTAATGCAGAAGAAAATGCAAAGAAAGAAGCTGAAGCTATAAGTTCCCAAGCAGAAAAAGATGTTGAAAACATCAAGAACGCTGCAAGAGGAAATATAGATGAAGCTGCTTCAATTATTGTTAAAAATATTTTATAGTGTGAGATAATGTTTAGAACTGCGAGAATGCGTAAGCTTAATGTTATAACTTTGGACAAATACGCTGGTCCTACGGTCAGTGCACTTCACGACGAGGGTATTGTCCAAATAAATGATATTTCTGAACGTATTCAGCAAGATCCTAAGCTAGCAGAACTTTTGAAACCTTCAAAAGTTACACCCCACACAGGTAAGCTTTCTTCACTTCTCATGAAGACAAGTGGTATTTCCGATCTATTGGGAGATGCCTTGTCTGAAGATCAAAGTATGAAAGAGCTGATAATGTCTTTTATCAGTCCCGATCTTCCAGTTCCTAAAGAAGTCGAAGATGTTGATACTGAAAGCTTGATAGCTTATGCAGAATCAACACTAAGCCTGGTTGAAGGTGAAACAAAAGGTATTGAAAATAAGTTAGCCGCACTAGACAGTGAAGAGAGTAAGCTGGAATCAAATAAGGATTTGGCCGAAAAGCTAAAACCTTTGGATATGGATTTAGGTCTGTTAAGTGATTCCAAGTACACTTCTACCATTGTTGGTAGGATCACTGCTGAGTCAGCTCAGAAATTCAAAGATGAATACAGTAAGATTACAGATGATCTCTTCTATGAATTAGTTCCGGACGAGGATAAAGAATCTTATATCATGGTTGTCGTCGTTGCTAATGAGTATAAGGATGATATCTATACCTTACTTAGGAAAAATGAATTCGAGAAGTTTGAAACTGAAGGTTTAGAAGGAAGACCAGAAAGTCTTATTTCCACTTCTGAATCCAGGCTCCAAGCTATCGAAAGTGAAAGATCCCAAGCTAAAGCTGAATTGAAAGTTGTAGCTGAAAAATGGGATGATGAAGTTCTTGCTTTAAAAGAACAATTGGAAAATGAGAAAGATAAGAATGAGGTTTTCGCTGGTTTCGCTGAAACTGACAAAACATATGTCTTCGAGGCATGGGTTCCTGAAAAGGACGTAGAAAAGGCTCAAAGCATTATTGAGACCGCTACTGAAGGCCATGCAATCATGGAAGTCGAAGAGGTTCCAGACAATTCAGAAGACGTTCCTGTTTTACAGCAAAACAATGCATATGCAAAACCTTATGAATTATTAGTTGAAATGTATTCCCCTCTAAAATACAATGAGATAGACCCTACATTATTTGTAGCTTTAACTTATCCTTTCTTCTTCGGTTTCTGTTTAACCGATGCAGGATACGGTCTTTTGGTTGCAATCATTGGATTCATCCTATACAGAGGAATGGGTAAAGTCAACAGAACCATGCATGATGGTGGATTGATCATCATCGCAAGTGGTATATGGTCCATTATTCTAGGTCTGTTTACCAACGGTATGCTTGGTGACTTCTGGACCAGAATATTAGGTTGGGGTCCTGCTCTTCCTACAGTTATTGATTCCATCAATGCATTCAAATATCCGGCTACTATCTTGGTGATTGCTATTGTAATCGGTGTAATCTATACTAACATCGGTTTCATATTAGGTGCAATCGACAATATAAGATATGGCGATAAGAAAGAGGCTCTCGGTTCTCAAATCGTATGGTTCATATTTGAGCTCGGTATCATCTTATTGATCTTAGGATTCATATTCCCAACATTTGGAATGATTGGTATGGCATTAGGTGCAGTATTGATTATTGCTGCTCTTGGTATACTCTTCTGGACAAACGGTGCATTCGGACTTATGGATGTATTCGGTTTCATGGGTGATGTACTTTCATATGCTCGTCTATTGGCTCTCTGTTTAGCTACTGGTGGTATTGCAATGACTGTAAACATCCTGACCAATATGGTAAATGATATGATTCCGTTTGTCGGAATTGTTTTAGCTGTTATCATCTTCATTGGTGGACATATCGCTAACTTCCTTTTCCAAGTGTTAGGTGCTGGTGTTAACGCTTTGCGTCTTAACTATGTAGAGTTCTTTGCTCAATTCTATATGGGTGGAAAACATTCATTCGAAGCTTTTAAAGCTAAAAGACAATTTACAAAAGTCAAAAAATAATCAAAATTTAAATTTATAGTTTTATAATTCAACACTTAAATTGAAATTATTGGAAATGTGATTTTATATTTAAGGCAGATTATGAAGATTCATAATTGAAAAATTCAAGAACTTTATGCTTATAAAAATGTCAAAATGACAATTATTATAAAATGATGTTCTTTTATCAAGAACTTTGCGTTCTGTTTGAAATATAAGAAACTTATATTTTACAATTTATTTAAACAATTAATTTAAGGAGATATATTATATGGTAGAAATTGCTTTAGGTACTGCTTTAGCAGCTATTGGTGCTGGTGTGGCAATTGGTTTTGCTGGTTTAGGTTCCGGTTTAGGACAAGGTATGGCAGCAGCTGGATCTGTTGGAGCTGTAGCAGAAGATAACGACATGTTTGCAAGAGGTATTATTTTCTCTGCATTACCAGAAACTCAGGCTATTTATGGATTCTTGATTGCTATTTTATTACTTGTATTCTCAGGATTATTAGGTGGAGGAGAAGGCTTGTCCACTACTGCAGGTATTGTAGCTATCGGTGTAGGTGCATCTATCGGATTTGCAGGTTTAGGTTCCGGTATGGGACAAGGTATGGCAGCAGCTTCCTCTGTTGGCGCTATCGTTGAAGATACTGACATGTTCGCAAGAGGTATTATCTTCTCTGCATTACCAGAAACTCAAGCTATTTACGGTTTCTTGATTGCTATCTTACTTATGGTATTCGGTGGAATATTAGGTTAAGGAGGTCAGTTATATGAGCTCTGGAGCAGACAAAATTGTCTCTAACATAATGTCCGATGCTCAAGCAAAAGCTGATGCAAATAAAAGTGAAGCTCAAGTGAAAGTTGATGCCATTTTAGCTGATGGTGAAAAAAGAGCTGAAGCTACAAAAGTTAAGATCTCAGAAGATGCCGCAAAGCAAGCGGAAATGAGATATCAACAAATTATTTCTGAAGCTAAAATGAATGCTCGTAGGGCAGAATTAGGGGCAAAAGAAGAAGTAATCGAAGAAGCTTTCAATAAAGCTACTGAAGATTTGACAAATATGGCAAATACCAATGACCCAGAATATGTTGATGCTTTAGTTGAAATGATTAAAGAAGCAGCTGTAGAGATTGGTGGTGGAGACTTAATCGTCTTATTGAAAGAGGATGACATTCCTAAAGTCAGCGATAAATTAGACACTATCATAGGTTTGATCAAAGCTTTAATCAAACGTGAAGAACCTTCTGACCTTAATTTAATCGCTACAGAAGTTTCCCTTGAAACTGATGTTGACACTACCTTAGAGATTGGTGAACCTATCGACACTATTGGTGGAGCTATATTAAGAACTAGAAATGGTGAAATTCAAGTTAATAACACTATTGAATCTAGAATGTTAAGATTTAAGAAATCATTACGTTCAGAAGTTGCAAAAACTTTATTTGATTAGGAGAGATGAATTATGGCTGATGAAATTGCTACAATCATAAGTTCCTTAGGACTTTCCAATGAGGCATTTTTAGCAATAGTTCTTTTAGCATTTGTAGTTATTGGTGCAATTATTGTAATTGTTGCAACTAGACCAATTTTAGATGTTTATCCATATCTTCATCCTAATGCGAGAGTAAGAGCAAGAAAAGGAAGATTGTTTGATGACAAACAGATTTCCGAACTTGTTGAAGCAAACAACGTTGAGGAAATTACCAACTATCTCAGAGGATCTCCTGACTATGCTGAATACTTGGATAATTATACACTTGAAAAGGCATTAGACATTCAACTTGGTGAAACTTACGATTTGGTTTCACGTATGGCTCCTAAAGAAATTCAATCTTCATTTAAAGTGATGGCAAAGAAATCTGACATTGCTAATATTAAAAGCTTGCTCACTGCCAAAGAGGCAGGATTAAGCAAAGAGGCTACTGAAGAACTTTTAATTCCTACAGGTTCCTTATACGAAGATTTACAACGTTTAAGTGATGCTGACACTGTAACCGATGTTGTTGCAGGATTGGATGGAACTGAGTATGCGCCGATTTTAGAAGAAGTGCTTCCTGAATATGAAAAGACAAACATGGTCCTTCCTTTAGAATCCGCATTGGACAAATATTATTTGGACAAGCTCCTTGCTTCCTCAGAAACACCATCTGATGAGAACAAGCAAATTCTCTATTCATATGTTGGAAATCAAGTTGACGTAGCTAACATTAAATTAATATTAAGAGCAAAAGTTGATGGATTAGATTATGATGCTATCAGTCCTTACATGATTGATAGTGGATATCAATTAAGAGAATGGAAGCTTAAAGATCTTATGGAAGCAGAAGATGTCACTGGAGTTATTTCCTCTTTGGAAGGAACCAAATACTCTGATGTGCTTACTGATGTACTTCCGGAATACAATGAAACTGGATCTGTAGCTCTCTTTGAAAAGGCTTTAGACAAGTTTTTAGTCGACTCTGCAAAATCCTATTCCATGAAAAAGCCTTTAGGCATTGGACCTATAATTGGATTCTTGTCTCAAAAAGAGGTTGAAGTCAAAAACTTGAAAGTCATTGCAAGAGCTAAAAGAGAAGAAGACTTCCCAATATCTAAAATTAGGGAGATGTTAGTATGAGTGATGTCGCTATAATCGGAGATATCGATACTGTCACTGGTTTTAAACTTGGTGGAGTTAAAAAAGGTATTATTGTAAATAATGATGAAGAAGCTAAAAATGCTCTTGATGAGTTATTGAACGATGAAATTTCAATTATTATAATTACACAAAAGATAGCTGATAACATAAGAGAACATATTAATAAACGTCTTGGTTCTGATGTGTTACCAATGGTTATTGAGATACCAGATAAGTCTGGTTCATCTGAAGGCGGTGCCGATCAAATGGCAGCTCTTATTAAGAGAGTTATCGGGGTAGAGATGGTTAAATGATTAATGAAGGAAATATTATTAAAATTGCAGGTCCTGTTATCGTCGCAGATGGGATGAGAGGAACTCAAATGTATGAAGTGGTAAGAGTAGGTGACGCTAAGCTTATCGGAGAGATTATTGAGCTCGAAGGTGACACCGCTACCATTCAAGTTTATGAAGAAACCGCTGGGGTAAAACCTGGTGAGAAAGTGGAAAGTACTGGAGGTCCATTGTCTGTAGAACTTGGACCTGGTGTAATGGGTTCCATTTTTGATGGAATTCAAAGACCTTTAGAAGTCATCAAAGGTATTTCTGGTGATTACATCGCTAGAGGTATTGATGTGGACTCTATTGACAAAGAGAAAAAATGGACTTTCGAACCTATCGCTAAAGTAGGAGACAAAGTCACTGGTGGAGATGTACTCGGACAAGTACAAGAAACATCTGCAGTTGTTCAAAAAATTATGGTTCCACCAATGATTGAAGGTACCATTAAGTCTATTGCTGCACAAGCAGAATACACAGTACTTGAAACTATTGCAGAAGTAGAAACCGATGATGGAATTGAAGAAATTCAAATGTTGCAAAAATGGCCTGTACGTAAAGGTCGTCCATACCAAGAAAAATTGGATCCGGACATTCCACTTATTACCGGTCAAAGAGCACAAGACACTTTCTTCTGTTTAGCTAAAGGAGGAGCAGCAGCTATTCCTGGTCCTTTCGGTTCAGGTAAGACTGTTACCCAACAGCAATTAGCTAAATGGGCAGACGCAGATATTGTGGTATATATTGGATGTGGAGAACGTGGAAACGAAATGACTGAGGTACTTACCGAGTTCCCATTCCTTACTGACCCTAAGACCGGAAATCCAATCATGGACAGAACCGTTCTTATTGCAAACACTTCCAACATGCCAGTAGCAGCTCGTGAAGCATGTGTATACACTGGTATTACTATTGCTGAATACTTCCGTGACCAAGGTTACGACGTAGCGCTCATGGCAGACTCAACTTCCAGATGGGCAGAAGCTATGAGGGAGATTTCAGGAAGATTGGAAGAAATGCCTGGGGAAGAAGGTTACCCAGCATACTTAGCATCCAGACTTGCACAGTTCTACGAAAGAGCTGGAAGGGTTATCACCCTTGGTCAAGATCCTAAGGAATCTTCCGTTACTGTAGTAGGTGCGGTATCACCTCCTGGTGGGGACTTATCCGAACCGGTTACCCAGAACACCTTACGTATCTGTAAAGTATTTTGGGCATTGGACGCATCTCTTGCAGATAAACGTCACTTCCCTTCCATTAACTGGCTACAAAGTTACTCTTTATACGTAGAAAGTATTACCAACTGGTGGCAAGAAAACGCTTCAGATGAATGGAGAGCAAACAGGGACCAAGCTATGGTATTATTACAAAAAGAATCCGAGCTTGAAGAAATTGTACAGTTAGTAGGTCCTGACGCATTGCCAGATTCTGAACAAGTTGTACTCGAAACCACCCGTATGTTAAGAGAAGACTTCTTGCAGCAAAACGCATACGACGATGTAGACACTTACTGTTCTCCATCCAAACAAGCAGGTATGTTAGCAACCATTCTTAAATTCCACGAAGCAGCAAGTGGTGCTGTAGAACGTGGTGCAGATGTAAAGGATATTGCAGCTTTAACTGTTAAAGAGGACATTGCTAGAATGAAATACATCCCAGAAGATGAATTTGAAGCAAGAATCAAAGAAATTCAAGAAAAAGTTGTAACACAATGTGCTGAGGTATAAAAATGAATGCTGATATTAAAACAAGAGAATATACAACAGTTTCTGAAGTTTCTGGTCCTTTGATGGTAGTAGAAGGTGTTGAAGGTGTAGCTTATAACGAAATCGTAGAAATTGAAGCTCCTACCGGTGAACACAGAAGAGGACAAGTATTAGAAGTTAAAGATGATGTTGCTGTTGTTCAAGTATTCGAAGGTACTACTGACTTAAACACCTTGAACACCAAAGTAAGATTTACTGGTGAAACCGCTAAAATCGGTGTTTCAAAAGACATGATGGGTCGTATCTTCGACGGTACTGGTAAACCTATTGACGGTGGTCCAGAAATCATCCCAGAAAAGGAATTGGATATTAACGGTAACCCAATGAACCCTGCATCAAGAGAATTCCCTGCAGAGTTTATCCAAACCGGTATTTCCACTATTGATGGAATGAACACTTTGGTAAGAGGACAAAAGTTACCTATCTTTTCAGGATCCGGTTTACCACACAACGACTTAGCTGCTCAAATTGCAAGACAAGCTAAAGTAGTAGGTTCCGATGACGAGTTTGCAGTAATTTTTGCTGCTATGGGTATTACTCACGAAGAAGCAAACTTCTTTATGAGAGACTTTGAAAGAACTGGAGCATTGGAAAAGGTAACTGTATTCATGAACTTGGCAGACGACCCTGCTATTGAAAGGATTCTTACTCCTAAGATGGCACTCACAACTGCTGAATACATGGCATTTGAACTTGGTATGCACGTATTGGTTATCCTCACTGACTTATCCAACTACTGTGAAGCATTAAGGGAAATTTCCGCAGCTAGGGACGAAGTACCTGGTCGTAGAGGTTACCCTGGTTACATGTACACTGACTTAGCCGGTATTTACGAACGTGCAGGACGTATTGCAGGTAAAGACGGTTCAATTACTCAGATGCCTATATTGGTTATGCCTCAAGACGATATTACTCACCCAATTCCTGACTTAACCGGATATATTACTGAAGGACAAATCGTACTCAGTAGGGATATTCACAGGAAAGGTATTTACCCACCTGTAGACGTACTTCCATCCTTATCTCGTTTGATGAGTGGTGGTATCGGTGGAGACAAAACTCGTGATGACCACAGTGGTGTATCTGACCAGCTTTATTCCGCTTACGCAGAAGGACGTAACTTAAGAGACTTGGTTGCAGTAGTAGGGGAAGATGCTCTTACTGAAAGGGACCAAAGTTTCTTGGCATTTGCTCAAGCTTTCGAAGATGAGTTCATCACTCAAGCTAAAGACGAAGACAGAAGTATTGTAGAAACTTTAGATCTTGGTTGGAAATTATTAACCATATTGCCTAAGACTGAACTTAAAAGAGTAAAAGATGAATTTATTGAAAAATATTACCCAGAATAAGTCTAATATTTTCTAAATTCATCAGAATTTAAGTTATTCATTAGGAATATTATCTTTTAGGAGGATAGTATGGCAGAAGAAATACTTGACGGTATTAACCCAACCCGTATGGAGCTATTGGCTCTTAAAGATAGGGAAAAACTTGCAGTCAAAGGTCACAGTCTGTTAAAACAGAAAAGGGACGCTTTGATTAAGGAGTTCTTCGACATCTTGGATAGAGTTAAAGGTGCAAGGGAAAACGCTGAGCTTAATTTATCTCAAGCTTACGAAGCACTTACCGAAGCTCAAATTACAATGGGTGACTTGGCTGTTCAAAGGGCAGCTTTATCTGTTAAAGAATCTGTTAAAGTAGACATTTCTTCAAGAAGTATTATGGGAGTTTCCGTACCTATCGCAGATATGGAAATGGAATCAAGAACTTTAGTTGACAGAGGATACGGTTTATCCGACACTTCCATTCAATTGGACGAAGCGGCTAAGAAATTCGAGACCGCTTTGAAATACATCATTGAATTGGGAGAAATCGAAAAGACCATCTATCTTTTGGCTGATGAGATTGAAGCTACCAAGCGTAGAGTAAACTCTCTTGAGCACATTATGATTCCTAGATTCCAAGCTACAATCAAGTCAATCAATATGAAACTTGAAGAGATGGAAAGGGAAAACTTCGTAAGAATGAAGATGATCAGATCTACAATCGAGAAAAACGAAGCAGAAGCTTTAGCAAAAGCTCAATTAAAAGCAGCTCAAAACGAATAATTAAAATTTGGATTAAATACATTCATATTTCAATTGTTGAAGTAGGATAGTATTTATATCTTAATTTTATTATTTCCATTATTTTTTTATTTTAAATTATATTGTTTTTAATCTTTTTTTATTATTTTTAACTATTTTTGTTATTCTAATCTATTTTAATCAATTTTTTAGCTATTTCTAAACTATTTTAACTTATTTTAATTCTTAAAAAGAGTGGATTGATTATTTTAATTTATTATTTGATTAATTAAATTTGATAAATTATCATTAAAAAAAGTAAATTTAATTCCCGCAATGGAATGATTAAGCTGCAGGAACCATTGAATTTCTATCATGAACTAATTTAATATATGAAACGCAACCTATTGCTACAGTAACGATTTGCACAAATGTTGATACGAAATCGAATACAAGATAGAAGTAAAATATGTAAAATGCTTCATTTATGATAAGGCTAAGCTTGATCCATCTGATCTCCTTATATGCATAATTGCATATTGTAATTTGGGTTACAGCAACAATTGGAATCAGGCCAACCACTCCCAATTCATTTACAGCAAGGCCGATAGCTATTGATAGAACAAGAGTAATCACAGCCCATCTCATTGTAAATCTGTCTTTAATTACTAAAAGAAGTCTCAGTGATGCTATTGCCAAAACAACCGCACCAACTACCGAATTAAAGAAAAATGAAGCGATCACCAATGTGCTGGTATTCAAAAACTGAAATTTATATGCCTTTTTATCATCGTTTACAACCAAACTGATCATGATAAAGATTCCAGCAATTAACGAAATCACATTTCCTATAAGAATATTCATTGGCAAATTCAGTATTTCCATTGTCAAACTCATACAATTATCTTTATCATAGAGTGCTTAAATAGTTTTTTAATCAGTTTAATCAATCTAAAAAAAATTTTCAATTTCAAATATTAGTTAACTTTATATATTATGTTTAACAAAGTAATTATGTTGTATAGTCCCGTGGGGTAGTGGTAATCCTTCTAGGCTTTGGACCCGGAGACGGCGGTTCGACTCCGCTCGGGACTATCAATTTTTTTAGAGGATAATTATAACACTGTTATATCTTTAATGTCTATTTTTATATTATTTTATAATCTTTTATGTTTTTAAAAAAAAGTTTTTTAAGTAAAATTTAATAAGTTCTTTTTTAATATATTATATTGTATTTAATAAACTTAGATTTGAATGGTGAAATAATGAAAAGAGACCCAATTCATCAATTTTTAAAAGATCCTGACAATAAGGCAAAATTGTTCATGGGCATTACGGGTGTTATGATCATGACTACCTTCCTGATGGTCATAGGCACAATCATTTTTATTTTGATTTTAGTTGGAGTTATCCACTTTTGATTGAATCAGATATTATTTTTATTTTCTTATTCTTCTATTTTTGCCAATCATTAATTTTTTAATCAATATTCCTATAAACTTCTTCTTCAGCTATTTTTATATCATTCAATGCTGTTTCCAAATCCTTATTTGAACTGATAAGGGTTACCATTGGCTGGTCTTTTTCTATTTTTACTCCTTGATAAGGGATATCATAAACGTTAGGAATGTTCAAGTTGCCGATATCCACTTGTTTTCTAGCATAAATGATTTTCTTTACTGAATATTGATTTGGATTCGGAATATCAATCATTTCCCCTTCACATGCTTTGATATGTGCATCCAAAAGATTTATGCCAAGCACATTTTCCACCAATTCATATGTTCCCTGGAATCTTGGATTGATTTCAATGATCTTTAATTCACCATCATTATCCAAGATGTAGTCAACACCATTTGATCCGACAAGACCAAATTCCTTCATCAAATCTTCGGATATGTTTTTCATCTCATCATTTAGCTCATCAATATTTATGCCATTAATTGTTCGATTGTCATTAAACATCTTAAAGCTATTTTCATTCAATGGTAAAATGTTTCCAGAATATTCATATGAATCATTGCATAAGTCATGTTCGGTGATCAATCTTGAATTGATAATATTTTTTCTATCATCATGACTTGACAGTACTGATGATGACACATTGGTTCCTTCAATATATTCCTGAAGTATATAGTTTTCAAGGGAAATATTTTGACAAATTTCATCCACTTGTTTTAATTCACCACAACTTTCATTATTTAGCAGAAAAATTCCCAAACCCCCACTTCCTTGAATGGGTTTTAAAATAAATTGATTGTTGATGTGTTGTTGTAAAATTTCATTAAGTTCCCCTACATCAACTGGTTGAAATGTGAGAGGAACGTTAAATTTGTTTTTCAACTTATTGTAAAACTTGAATTTATTCTCAACATTTTCAGTGTTCTTATTGCCACGAACAATTTTTCTATACTTTTTGAATTTTCCACTGAAGTCATTGACATTAAGTCCGGTGGTGAGTACAATCTTATCGATATCATACTTTTTATGATTTTCATCATTATCATTTTCATGCAATAAATCTTCAAATAATTCAAAAAGTTTTGAAGGTGAATAATTATCTTCAAATCTTCCACAGGATATGATACTTTCCTGATTTAATACATGTTTTTCACTATAAGGCATCTTGAAGTCTACAGTCTTAAAATAGCTGATGGAAAATGTTCTGTAATCCAGTTTCAGTGCAGAATTAACCATTGGTCTTGTGTCAATTCCCATAAGAAGCAAATTCTCCATATTATTCATCCCATAATTATGATTATATTAAAAAATGTTTGTCTATAATTGATTTTCCTGTTCTCTTGCCTGATCATATACTGATTTGATTGTATCCATATCCACACTTGTATAGATTTGAGTGGTTGAAAGGCTTGAATGTCCAAGCAATTGTTGAATCACTCGGATGTCCACCCCATTTTTCAACAGATGTGTTGCAAATGAGTGTCTTAAGACGTGAGGGGTAACCTTCTTTCTGATTCCCGCTTCATCCGCATACTTCTTTATCATCATCTGAACGTATCTTGGAGTGAGCATGTTTCCATTCTTATTCACAAAGATGTATTCGCTCTCATGCTTGTCCAGTTCAAGATATTCAGTCAGAAGCCTTTTTGTATTCTCATCAAAAAGAACGATTCTGTCCTTGTCCCCCTTACCTCTGACTCTAATGGTTCTCTCGTCAAAGTCAATGTCTCTCTTCAATAGCTTTACAAGTTCTGAAATACGAAGACCTGTGGAATAGAGTAAGGTCAATATTACCTTGTCCCTTCTTTTTGACTTCTGCTTGAAGGGAGTGTCATTCTCCTTGATTTCCACAGCCTCTATCAAATCCCTGACTTCCTTTTCATTCAATGATTTGGGAAGTGACTTTGTCCTCTTCGGATTCTTGATGTCCTCCAGAAAATGGATGTCATTGAATTCTAGGAATTTCTTGGAAACGACTGTAGTCAGGTAAATGTAATTCTGGGTAAGGTACTTGTCCCTTTTCAAGTCACGGATGTACTTTCTGAAACTGGCCAGGAATCTTTTTCCATCATATAGGTTCTCTTCCTTTCTCATATAATTAATCAGGTTGTGGATGATGGAGCTGTATGTCTTTATGGTGTTTTCCGAATAGTTCCTGATTTCAAGTTCAATCAGATAGTCCTCGAGCATGCTTTCAAAATCAAAAACTTCCATCAAATGCTTCTTCTCTCCATTTTCATCTAAAACAGGCAGTTTTATTGGAGCCTGTGGAATCGGTTCATTTGATAGGTTCAATTGCTCTGTAAAAAGATTCATATAAATTCCTTCTTTAGATTTTCCCAAACCCATTAATCTAAAATTAGGATAAAAATTCAAATAATTTTCAAATTAATATTTACAAATATTTGCTAATATTTACTTCGTTATACCTTAATATATTCCTAGTTTTATTTAAAGATTTTTAAAAAACTTCAAAAAATAGCACATAAGTGAGAAAATGGAATTATGATAAAATTGTAAAATAAAAAAAGAAAAAGTAATAGAAATAAAATAATTTATTTCTATTTTAATTTGGAATTGTCCAAAATAGCAAATCTAGTTTAAAGTAACTAATCTGAGCTTGTCAGGTCTTTTGATTACTCTGCTTGATTTGAAAGCAACCAATGTCTTGATTCCTTTGGAGTATGCGATGTCAACCAATCTTTGGCTGATTACACCATCGAAAATGACGGTGTCTGCATCTGGATTGTCCTGTTTTAAATCCTCATAAAGGGTTTCAACATTAGTTTCCTTTATTAAATTTAAAGAATCATCGTAGATTTCACTGTTTCCAGTTCCTTCCAGATCTTTAAGCATGTTCTTCAATAATTGGATTCTGCTATCTTGAATTCTGTCACTGTTTCTGTCTCTGCGGCCTCTGGAATTTCTGTCTTTTCCTCTGCGATCGCTTCTCCCATTCTTTCTGTCTTTTCTATCGAATTTGTCTTTGCGGTCGCTTCTGCCGTTTTTGTTTCCGTGGAACTTGTCTGACTTGTTTAAGTTTTTTGCTCTTCTGTCACCGGTTCTGTTGATTTTATTTTTAGACCCTCTTGTTTGGGTGTCTAAATTGAAATCAAGATTGTTGATAACCTGTTCAGTAGGAGCTTTGTCTCTTAAAGCAATCAAGACTTCTTCTTTTTCAAGGTCTTCAACTTCCTTACCTCTTGGAGCTCTTGTGATGTAGTCCACATCTCCAACTTGCAGGAGTTCTTTTAAGATCAGTTCTCCGCCACGGTCACCGTCAACAAATGCAGTTACAGTTCTTTTTTTGGTCAATTCAGCTACACTGGTAGGGATATTGACTCCTTCAACTGCGACAGTGTTTTTAATTCCGTATTTTAATAAATTTAAAACATCATTCCTTCCTTCAACAACGATGATTGCATCGGAAGTATGTACATTTGGACCTGCAGGAAGTCTTTCCTCTCCGAATTCGGAAATTTCATGAACTCTCATTGATTCCCTGATTTCCTCAATCATTTTCATGCTTTCTGGAGAGACAGTTTCCATCATGCCCATATAGATTTCTTTTGCACGATTGATAACTTGTTGTCTTTTCACAGCTCTTACGTCTTCAACTCTAAGAACTTCAATGGAAGCTTCACAAGGACCTACACGGTTAATGGTTTCCAAGGATGCTGCAAGGATGGCAGTTTCAATTCTATCCAAACTGGACGGAATTACGATTTCTCCTTTTGCACGTCCGCCATTTGAGTGAATGATAACTTGGATTCTTCCTATTCTTCCAGTTCTTTGAAGCTCCCTTAAGTCTAAATCGTTGCTTAAGAGATCTTCAGTCTGTCCGAAAACCGCACCAACCACATCAGGCTTTTCTACGATTCCGTTTGCATTGATTTGAGCGTGAATAAGATATTTAGTTGTAGTTAATTCTACACCTTTTCCCATAATAAGCCTCCTTTGAGCTTTTCAATAGGATAATTTAAGGCTAGTTTATCGTAGAATTGTTATCATAACCAATATCTTCATGATAATTTAAAATATCTAAAATATTTTATCTTATCCATCATGATAATTTAAAACCTTTGATTGATCTTATCCATAAACCTATGAATAATCATTTGTTTCTTTTATCAGTTTTAAACATTTTATAATTAATAATACCTCATTTTTTAGTTTAATTAAAACTTGTATGCTTGTATAATGATTTAAAATTAATTATTCTAATTAAGATTTAGCACAATAACAATTTTACTACTAGCTTAATTATAATTAATTTTAATTAATAAACTGTTAATTCATAATTGATTATAATTTTTAAATTATACTGTAATCTGTAATAAATTGATTAATTAATTTTAATAAATTAATTGATAAAATCAGATACTAATTTATAGAATTTCTTGATATTTAACAGCTATTTGGCTTATTGAATATGCAGTAAGTTCTATTGATAAATTCATATAAAAAAAGATATTTATAGATTAAAATTTAAAGAAAATTATTTAAATCCATAAGCGGAATTAAAATTTCCCTTTTAATTCAGGCCTATTTTGATTCTAATATTCAATAAAGATTTGATTAAATACTATTGATTTCAATAATTGGTAAAAGTAGTTTAATAATAAGCTAATTCAAATAACTCAATGAATAATTGTTTTTTTATCTTATAACTAATGTAAATCGTTTAATAAAGTAAAAATTTATTCTGAATTTATTTAATGATAATTAGTTTAATTTAGTTAATAATAATCTATATTCCTTTCACCTTAAGTCTTTAATTTTAATAATAATTGTAATAATGTAATTAATAATGAATTAATTAATCTTTGAATTAATTAATATTGTAATTATGATAATATCATTTTTATATGATTTTTAGTATCCACATAATTATATCTATATCATAATATATAAATCATTTTATATTTTTCTGATGTCATTATAATTTTTAGAATTATTAGAAATATTTATTAAACATCTCGTAGAAATTTAAGAGTAGATAAGCAATAATTTATTTTTTAAAAGAGGTGTTAGTTTGGCTAAGATCACTCCTAAAGATTTACTTAAAAAATCATCCAAAGTGATTGACTTGGATGATGTTGACATTTCAAAATATAATTTTTCCATAGAGGATTTGGATGATGAGAAAAGCAAAAGTCATGCTTTATTGAAGAAGATCCTGGATTCAAGTTCAGCTTGCCAGGTCTCTGATGCCTACTCCTCTGTCTCTGGCAGAAGCGGGGTCATTGACGGATTGAAACCGATGAATGACAATAAGGTCTATGGTAAGATATTCACTGCAAAGACCAATGCAGATGATTGGGGAACTTCCCTGATGGCAATGGATAATGCAGAAGAAGGCGAGGTTCTTTTCATTTACTCATATGGTAAGCCTGCTTCCGTTTGGGGAGAGCTTGCTTCCACCTGTGCAGGTGAAAAGGGAATAGCTGGAACTGTATTATATGGTTGGGCAAGGGATATGGATGCCCTTGTGGATTTGGATTATCCTGTCTTTGCCCTTGATTATCTTCCAAATGCAGGAAAGCCATTAGGTCTTGGTGAAATCAATGTTGACCTTGAAATCGATGATGATATTATAAAGCCTGGCGACTTTGTATTTGGTGATCAAAACGGTGTTGTGGTGATTCCTAAGGAACTCTTCCATGAAACCATGGTGGCAACCTTCAATGTAAAGGTAAAGGAAAGCCATATCATCAAAGAGTTAAAGGAAGGCAGATTATTGTCTGAAATTATTGGTTTGAACAGATAATTGAATGCTAGTCTACCTTTTCTATTTTTTTCTTGTTTTAACTTTTTTATTTTTATATTCTATTTTTAAACTATTTTTATTATTCTATTTCTATCTGCTCTAATGTTTCTCCAATGGCTTCATTAATTACCAAACTTGCTATGTTATCATAAGAGGTCTCGCTTTTATTGATTAAAACCAGTTTTGAGCCATTGAAGTAATTTATCAATCCTGCTGCAGGATAGACGACAAGTGAGGTTCCTCCGATTATCAATGTGTCTGCCTTTGAAATGTAATTGATTGATGAACTCAAAACATCATTATTCAGAGGCTCTTCATAAAGGACGACATCCGGCTTGACGATTCCACCGCACTCGCATCTTGGAATCCCATCGCTTTTTAGGATATAATCCAAGTCATATTCCTCATGACAGAATTCGCAATAGTTTCTGTGAATGCTTCCATGAAGCTCCAGAACGTTTTTGCTTCCTGCCTTCTGGTGCAGCCCGTCAATGTTTTGAGTGATCACTGCCTTCAGCTTTCCTGCCCTTTCAAGTTCGGCAAGTTTCATATGGGCAGGATTTGGCTCTGCATCCTTGAAAACGAGATTTTCCTTATAGTAATTGAAGAATTCTTCAGTATGGTCCATATAATAAGTGTGTGAAACCAGATATTCCGGGCTGTGGCCGTACTTTTCCAGGCTTTTGAAAATTCCACTTTCAGATCTGAAGTCCGGTATTCCGCTTTCTGTGGAGACCCCTGCTCCTCCGAAGAACACTATATTGTCTGAATTGTTTATGATTTCCTGCAACTGGCTGATTTTAGTCATAATCTTATTTATATTGCTGTTTATTATTAATTTTTTCTCAAATAAGAAAACATTTATATATAACGCCAAATAATTATTGTTAATCAATTGTTTGTTCATTAAAGAATTAAAATTGACTATTATAAAACTTTTTATTGGGATTTTTTAGTAATCCTTTTTAAGTAGGAATTTTTTTATATATAAAGGCATCGAAACATTTATATACTATAACATCATTATATTAAGATGTACTAATGTTTATTTTCAAGTTGATTTTATGAAATTTTTAGGAAACATCTCACATCTTGCCAACTCTGGAAAGCTCATTGTCAAAACAACAAAGACTCCTCCAGCCGGAGCTTTTGTCTTTACAAATGACAAGCAGAAAATAGGCAAGGTATATTCTATTTTTGGCCCAGTTAAGAATCCATACGTTTCTGTAAACATTTTCAGGTCAGTGAATAGAAGGGATCTTGAAAGTAGACATGGTGAAAAGCTATTTGTTTCCACTAAAAGTGAAATGGAGAAACTCAATAAGAAGAATAAGAATTCCAAATCCAAAAGGAGTTCAAAAGGCAATTCCAAAAAATCCAAAGGCAAAAGATCCAATTCCAGAAATAGGAGAAACAAATAATTGATTTAAAAAACTTTATTCTCGATTCGTTTTTTAGAGAAACTAATATTTATCAATTGATTAATAGGAGAGATTAACACGAAAGAAGGATTATCTGAAGAAGTTCTTCAAAATTCCCAAAGAACTTCAAGAAGAAGACAAAGAGATGACGCTGAGCCAGAAAAACAAACCGTATGTCCTCAATGCGGATCCACTGATTTGATTGGAGATTATGAAAGGGCAGAAGTGGTTTGTGCAAACTGTGGTTTGGTTATTGATGAAAACCTTGTAGACATGGGTCCTGAATGGAGAGCATTCGACCATGAGCAAAGAGACAAGCGTACAAGAGTAGGTGCTCCTATTACTTACACCATTCACGATAAAGGTTTAAGTACCATGATCGATTGGAGGAATAAGGACATCTATGGTAGAGATATTCCTGCAAGAAACAGAGCTCAATGGTACCGTTTAAGAAAATGGCAAAGAAAAATCAGGATTTCCGGTGCCACTGAACGTAACTTGGCTTTTGCATTAAGTGAATTGGACAGGGACTCTTCAAGATTAGGTCTTCCAAGAAGTGTAAGAGAAGCGGCTTCTGTAATTTATAGAAGTGCTGTGGAAAACAAGCTTATCCGTGGAAGAAGTATTGAAGGTGTTGTTGCCGCTTCATTATATGCTGCATGCAGACAATGTAAAGTGCCTCGTACTTTAGATGAAATTGCAGAAGTTTCAAGAGTAAGCAAAAAAGAGGTTGGAAGAACTTACAGATTCCTGACAAGGGAATTGAACATTAAGTTGCCTCCTACATCTCCAGTGGACTATGTTCCAAGATTTGCAAGTGAGCTTGGATTGTCCGGTGAGGTACAGTCCAGATCCATTGAAATCATTGAAAAGGCAATGGATAAGGGTTTGACTTCAGGTAGAGGTCCAACCGGTGTGGCTGCTGCCGCATTATACATTGCATCTGTTTTATTAGGGGAAAGAAAGACCCAAAGGGATGTTGCAGAAGTTGCAGGTGTAACTGAAGTTACCATCCGTAACAGATACAAGGAACTTACTGAACAATTGGAAATGGGTGTAACATTATAGTTCACCTATTATTTTCTTTTTTTATTTTTTTCAAAAATTATTATTTCAAAACTTTTTTTTATCAGAAATTATTTTATTCGCATAATGTAAAACTATTGTTGATCTTAAAATTTTTTTCTTAAAAATTATAAAAAAATAAATTTCATGTAAAGTCATGTAATTACATGAAGTAAAAAAATAGTTTATTAAAGCAATAATAAAAATACTTATTTTTCAATTTAAAGGCTAATAAAGTCTTGAATATTTTTCAATGCTTAAGTCAAGGTCTTCAAGAATTTCACTGTTGTCCCATGGTTTGACCTTATTCAAATTCTCTTGGTACTTGTCTAGATTATTTAGGAAATTCTCAATTTTTTCAACATCCAAGTCATCATGATATTCTCCGAAACCTAACTTTTCAACATAGAATCCATTAAGGATCTGTTCAAAGTTCTTATGTGCTGGAGTGCTGTAGATAGGCTTCTTAAGATAGATTGCCTCTGAAATCATGGTAAATCCGCCATTCACTATGATTGCCTTGGCGGTTCTCATGTCCTCAAAGATCTGCTCTTCATTGAATGACCTGTAAGTCAGGTTCTCATCAATCTCATCCTTATTGAATCCATAGACAATAAACTCATCATTCAGTTTCTTAAGCTCTTCCATAAGGTTTATGCTGGACTCTGCAGTCTGATAGACCAGAACATGATTTCCCTGTTCAGGCTCAAGTTCCATTATTTCCTCCCTTAAGACAGGTGGATAAAGGGCTGTCATCTTCGGATGCTTCAATGGAGGATAGAAGAATGTTGTGATTATATGCCTTTTCGGCCTTAGGATATATGATTTTGTAACTGCCTTTGCTGTCAGCATGTCTGCCCTATGATGAGGCGGATAGTCATATTCGCACTGGGTTAGCATATGGATGTTGTCCAGGCTGATTAGTGGAATGTTCATGAGCTTTGAGAGCATACTGGAATAGTTCTCAAAGTCTGATATGATTATATTAGGTCTTACCTTCTTGCATTCCTTGTACAATACATTGTATCCTTCCTTCAGGTTGGTAGGGTTTGCCTTCAATGCCTTGAAGAATGTCTTCTTGGTTCTCACCACATTGTTTTCATAGACGGTGTTGAATCCTCCGATTTCGTAGACATTGTCGAATTTCTTTGATAGGAATTCATATGCCCTTTCACTTGAGAAAATGTAAACGTCATATTTTTCAATCAGATGCTCCAGAATCACGCTGCTTCTTATTGCATGGCCCATTCCCTCTCCGCAGATGGAATAGAAAATTCTCTTTCTTCCGGTTTCGGCAATAGCATCTTCCAGGCTTATCAGACCATTCTCTTCTCCACTTTCAAGAAGGGGTGTATCGGAGCTTTTTGACAGATCCAAGCTTTCAGCCTTTTGAGAATCGATTCCTATGAATGTGGTTTCATCTCCACTTACTTGAACTTCAATCAGTTCGTTTTCTTCAGGCTCCTTATCTTTGAATCTATTTATTCTGTCCTTTATCTTTCTGTTTCTGGACTTTTCAGCTATCCTTTCCATATCTGTACTGTCAAGTGCTGATATTGGGTCGTGGCCGAATTCATAGCCTAAATCCTCAGCGGAGGTTCTCTTTCCCCTGAAGTCATTGACGGTACTTTTACCATATTGCTTAAGTAAGGTATAAAGCCCTTCCTCTTCAAGCCTTCTTGTTGAGACTCCTATTCTAGCATTTCTGAGAACCTTGAATTCGCTTATCTCTGCAACACGTTCAATGTAATCGGTATCCTCGCCGAAGCTCAAGTTCTCATCGAATCCGCCAACTTCCTCATGCAGTTCCTTTTTGGAGATGATTCCGTAACAGCCTGCACCATGTGGCTTGATGTTTTCAACCGCTATCATGAACCAGTTTGCAAGGTCATGGAGGTATTTGTCCCTTTTCTTTTCAGAGAGCGGTGTCATTTGGGTGATTGCGATTCCCAATTCCTCTCTTTCGAACTCTTCGATGACATCACGCAGATAGTTTTCGGTAAGTTTCAAGTCAGAGTCTAAAAACAGCAATATCTCTCCTTGGGCAACTTCCGCACCTCTGTTTCTTCCAGGTCCCGGAAGCCCTCCTTCAACAACGGTGCAGCCGTATTCTGCAGCGATTTCTCTAGTATTATCATTGGATTGGGCATCTGCAACAATCACTTCATAGTCAGTAAAATCCTGAGATTTTATGCTTTCAAGCAGTTTAGGAAGATATTCCTCTTCGTTGTATGTAGGTATGATAATACTAATTTTCATTTAATCATCTCGTTGTATTTTGAAGTATTGTAATAATTTAGAATAAAAATATAATTTTTTTTCAATTTAAATAATCTGATTATAAGTATGAATATATGTTCCAGCTAAGTGAGTACCAATCGCATTTTCCATCTAGATCAATGGCTAAATTATTTAACAATTCCATCTCATTATATTGATTTGAAAGATGAACTATTGTTTTATTTTCATCTTCTGTTAAATTTAATACATCGTATTGATTTAAACTGTCAAGATTATGTGGATTGTCTATATCTAATTCATAAGAATCTGGACTTGCACCATAAAATGCAATTGAAAACCTTAGTAGAATGATTAGGATCAATGCAATATGCGGAATCAAAATCTTCAAGTATTTAATTATTGATTTTTTGTTTTGACTGATTTTGCCTGATAAGAGGGATTTAATTGTAATCCATTCTTCCTTCAATTGACTTTTGATTCCATTTCTCTTTTCCTTTTCAGTAATGTAATCTGAAATTCCATCCAGGATTTCGCTATTGAACATCAATATCAGTATTCCATAGATTCCTCCGACTGTTGGTGTTGCGAATAAGCCGCCATCGATTATTCCAATTATTCCTAAAGTGCTTGTAAATGCTAAAAATATTCTTGACCCAGATTTACGTCTTTGCATGGAAAGAATCATAGCAATGTATGTTATTGGAATCAATATGAATAGGACACTTATTATGCTTGGAGTATAGGCACTTAAGGAGCTTCCTGTGTGAATTCCAGCAGGAATATGGCTTAAAAACATTCCAAGGATTATGCCGAATATTCCCTTATACAAATGGGAATGAAGAATGCTTGTGCTTGTTTCACTTGGATTCATGATAACAAGGATTGTATTCCAATCTATTCCAAGTGAATTTCTTAAGTATAATTCCACAATCAATCCTGCAATGGCTGTGAATAGAAATAGAATTAATGATAGCTTTAGGTAAAACTCCTTATCTTTAAGAATTTCTGGAATATGAAGATTCTTGAAGTAATTATATATCTTGTCATTATCTCCAAGTGTGGATAGGATTATTGTCATTCCAAAAAGAACGAAAAAGAGTATGTCCTTTCCTTTTGAGGATCCCATTAGAATCGGTTGTGAAAATGGTCTTATGAATTGGTCTATTCCGCTTAGGAAGAATAGCATTGTTCCTAAAATGATTAATATTATTCCAAATGGAACGTATTTATTGTTTTTAAAACTCATAAGACATCCTCATCAATTGTTTTAAGACATTAAAATCTAATTAAATTTTTAATTTTATTTATAATATAATTAAATAACTATTTATATTTTATTTTAAATATAAGTTTTTAGAAAGTATTAATATAAAACATTTATAAATTAAATTCTTTTAGTGAAATTATGTTTCCAATTGGCTTTTATATAGGTTTGATTCTAATAGGAATCTTTGCAGGATTCGCATCAGGATTGCTTGGAGTAGGTGGAGGATTCCTTATGGTTCCTTTGCAGTTCTTCCTATTCACTTCAGTTGGAGTGGACCCATCTTTGGCTATGATGGTGTCTTTGGGAACCAGCTTGGCAATTATCATACCGACCGCTTCATCAGGGGCTTATCAGCATCAGAAAAAGAATAAATCCATTGTAAAGCCAGCTATAAGATTAGCTGTCTTTGGTATCATCGGAGGATTTTGCGGAGGACTACTTGCAAATGTGGTTCCTACAAGAATCTTGCAGATGATCTTTGCCTGCCTATTGTTCATTGTGGCAATGGATATGCTATTCGGTTCCAGAGCCGATGGTGAGAAGGCATTGGTGGATTTCAATATACTGAATGCAGCCATTGTAGGTTTTTCAATAGGAATTATCTCCGGTCTTCTAGGTGTTGGAGGAGGAGTGTTCCTAATTCCAGCCCTATGCATATTGTTCGGTTTCAGCTTGATTCAAGCTATTGGAACATCTTCCGTTTTCATTGCACTTACCGCCATTGGAGGACTTATCTCTTATATCTATACCGGATGGGGAGTAAACCCAATGCCCTATTCATTAGGCTATATAAGTTTGGTAAACTTTGTTCTCATTGTATTGTTTTCAGTTCCAATGGCAACAATCGGTGCAAAATTAGTTTATAAGATGCCTGAAAAGAGATTGAAACAGATATTTGCCGTAATATTGATCTATATGGCTATTAAGATGATTGGATTTGATCCAATCAGCATCCTGTTGGGTTTGTAAAAATAGTTTTTTTTATTAGACTTAAGTAGTATTCTATTAGTTGTAAAAATGGTTTTTTGATGAGAAATCAGATCTCATCCTCTTTTTTGTATACTATTCCGGTTCCTCTCATGACAACTTGGGACATGTTTTCACCCTTGTTTGCCCCCAGAGTCTCAAATGCAGCGTTTAGATTTAATATTCCATTGCATCCATCAGCCTTTAATTCCTTAATCAATTTTAGCAATGCCTTGTCATGGGCGAGTTTTGTATTGAAAAGTATGTCCTCTTCCAAGGAGTCTTCAATTCCTGATCTTATTTCTTTTCTTTGATTTAAAGAAAATATGTGTCTGGATTCATATATTCCCTTATATTCAAGTATGTCCAATCCTTTAGGAGAATCCTCTACAGTCAATATTAGGATTCCTAAATCGTTCATCTCCAGTTCCCTGTCATAAAAATTGTATCTGCTGTTGATTTGCTTTTCATTATAGATTTCCTTCAGCTTTGGCTCTTTATTAAAGATTTTCTGATATGCATCCCATATGAAATTAGTGATTTTCTTGAAGACACCGGTGACGTGGGAGATGATACCCAATCCCATTGCAATGAGGAAATAGTTCACTGCGGTAGGGAATGCGGCCTGAAGGATTACAATTATGCTTCCCGCTGTGATCACATTGAATCCTAAAGTCGGGTTTGCTATGATGAATCCATAGATGACTGTGATTAAAAAAAGAATGAATGCACTGACTGCACCTGTACTTTCTTGAAGATGGTTTCTTGCGGCCATGCTTTCAACATAACCTGCGGCAAGAGGGGATAGGGCCAAACCGAGATTCCATCCAAAGATTGCAAGATTGGTGTAAAGGCAAAAGGCATAAGTGAATATCCCTATTATTGTTCCTAAGGCAATGCATCCTATCTCTTTGAATAACTTCTTTCTTTCCTCTTCGTCATGCAGACGTTTTGAGATAGTCAAGTTATTTATTTTGGTTTTGATTCGATTCAGCATTTATTCACTCATTGAAAGTTCATTTAAAAAAAGTTTTGGAAGATTATTCGTAGGTTACTGCAGTTCCATATACAGTTACTAAAATTGTGTTTCCCATGGTGCCTCCAAGGTTATTGTAGGATATCTTCAATCCTATGATTCCATTGGCACCAAGTTCCTTTGCCTTTGATTCCATAGCTTTAATGGCTTCATTCCTTGCATTTTCAAGCTCTTCAGCGTAAGTGCTTGTTCTTCCTTCCACAACATCCCTGACTCCAGAGAATAAATCTTTATAGATGTTGGATCCAATCAATGATTCCCCATTGACTAATCCATGATATTTCTTTATGGTTTTGTTTTCCAAAGTGCTTGTTGAGGATAATAACATTTTATCACTTAAAAATAGTCTCTTTAAAAAATAATTATGATTTGATTGATTTTTTTTACTAAAGATATGTTTAGCTATTAAAATTAATTAATAGCTAATTTTGAATTTTAATATATAATATTCTCTAATTTATTTAAAGAACATGAAATATGCCCATACGAGAATGAATATTACGATTACAGCAAATAGCATCATTCTGCTTTTCTTAATGTTCTTTTGCTGTTGTTCTAATACTTTTTGACAATCTGCAGAGCAAACTCTTTCTTTCATTGGTATTGGGCTGCCGCATACAGGGCAATGTTTATGTGGTTCTACCATATTCTCACCTTTTTTATTTTTTAACTAATTTATTTTATTTATTTAATATTATATTAAATTAATGTTGATTTAATAGAGATTTAAAGATTGATTATTAGATATTGAAGAATTTTCTTGTTGTTTCGCTTACCTCTTTTCCAAGCTCTTCTGCATCACATTCCTTATATTCAGCTATTGTATTCAGTATATGTGGAAGATATTCCGGCTTGTTCTTGTTTGATTTAGGCTTCTTAGGGAAGTTTCTTGGAATCAGGAAAGGTGCATCTGTTTCAATCATCATCTTCTCCGAAGGAATCACAGTAACCGCTTCCTGTAGTGATTGGCCTCTTCTCTCATCACAGATCCAACCTGTCACTCCAATGTAACAGCCTAGTTCAAGGTACTTTTCAGCTTCCTCTTTGGTTCCTGTAAAGCAGTGGACACAAGCTTTCTCACACATATCAGGATATTCGGATAATATCTTCACCAAATCTTCATGTGCTTCACGTTCATGTAAAAATAAAGGCATGTCAAGTTCATCTGCCAGATTCACTTGCTCTTCAAACCATTTTCTTTGAACATCCTGTGGGGAATAGTTTCTGTTGTAGTCAAGACCGCATTCCCCAATGGCAACCACACAGTCCTCTTTGGCAAATTCCCTTAGTGTTTCCATAGTTGTGTCGTTGCATGTCTTAGCATCATGGGGATGAACGCCGGCAGTTGAAAATAAGATATCCTTAAATTGCTCTTGCTTTGCATAATTAAGTGCAGTCTCACTTGAGAGGATATTTGTTCCTGTGATGACAAATTGGCTGACTCCCACTGCATTTGCATTTCTTATGATCTCTTCCCTATTCTTGTCAAAGGACTTATGCATTAGATTAAGCCCAATATCTATTAATCCATTCATTATAATCACTTAGAATTAGAAATAAATTAAAAATAAATTTTGATTTAATTTAATAAAAATTAATTAGTTTTAAAACATTTAAAAATATTTAAAAAAAAGTAAAATGTGTTATTTACTCAGAAATAACACGGGTTCCTATCTTTTCACCTTTAATTGCCTTGATAAGGTTTTCAGGTTCATTGCCGTTGGCGATTACGGTTTCCAAGTTGGAACGCTTTATCATTTGAATTGCAGTTGTGTCAATGAATTCATATGTTCCTGCCTTCACCTCATTTCCACTGATGATTTCCATCATGTCGGAAGCTGTGATCTCTTCAATGAGTTCTGCGTCATCGAATTTCTTAGGGTCTTTGGTGTATAATCCGTCTACAGCTGTCAGGTTAACCAAAAGGTCTGCTTGCACATATTCCGCCAATATTGCAGATACCGCATCGGTACTGTGTGCAGGTTCGGTTCCGCCCATGACAACTATCTTTCCGCTTGCAGAGAATTCCAAAGCTTCCTGGAAATTATGAGGCACTCTTTGATATGCTGCATCCCCAAGGGCAAGCAATAGGAGCTTTGCATTGATTCTGGTAACTTCTATTCCAATGTCATCACATAAGGCTTCTCCAACACCAAGGTCTCTTACAACTCCAATATACTCCCTTGCAGGTTTTCCTCCACCTACAACAACGAATATCTCATGCTTTTCGTTCTGTTCAATCAAGAGCTCAGCATATTTCTTAAACCTTTCAGCGTTGTAATCCTGTAATAGTATTGATCCTCCAATGGCAGCTACAATTCTCATAAATTCACCTTTCATTAAATATTCTTATAGTTTTTAAGTAGTTTTAATTATCAAATAATTAGTTTTGATTTTAAATAATTACTTGATTTATTGTTATAATTTATCTATTTAATTATATTTAAATTTACTATCGGATAACTCTAAAACTAGAAATTTTAATTGTATTTGAATTTGCTATTGGATAGCTCTGAACCAACTGAAATTCTCTCCACCAAAATGGCTTACAAGTATTGATGCGATTATTTCAAGAATCAAGGTTATGAGTGCAGAGCTTGGAGCAAATATCATGAAGAATATAATTGCCAAAATGCATAATAGATAGAATATTTTCTTGGTGTTACCGTTTCCATTATCCTTTAATATTGTTAGAATTCCTAAAACTATTGGAGGAATGATAAGTCCAAGTATGATCCATAGGCATTCCCCTATTGGAACCAGATTGCTAACCGGCAGATTCAATAGGTTCATGTAAAGATAAGCCTCCAGAACTGTCATTATCAAACCGAAGACTCCTCCAGCTATTGCCTGGGCCATGGTGTGCTTCTTAAGAGTGAATCTGCTCCAGATAAGCAATGGATAGAGCAGTCCGAATATTGCTCCAATCGGTCCAAGAAGCATGATCAATGCAGCTACAGGTCCTGTCAGTCCAGTTGTATGGATGCTGATTTTCCATTTATATGTAATCAGCATTACAATGAATGTGTTTACAGTATAACAAAGAATCAGAACTGTAATGAAATTTGAGACTCCAAGAATCAAAGAGATTATAAAGCCGATAAGATAAGACACCACTCCTACAATAAGCGGAACGAAACGGTCTTCCCTATTTGAAATGTCCTTGTCTGTATCCAGTTTCCTTGCCCAATGGAGAATTATGGCCATCGGCAGGATGGATGCAAAGATAAGTGAAATCAGTTCCGTTATGATGAATTGGGTCCAGTTAAATGTGAAATTGCTTGTAAAGGGAGTTCCATCACATGCAAGGACAATACAGATGATTAAGAATAATGGAATGGTAATGATAGGAGGATTTGTGAAAATGGAGATTGTATCAGCTATCTTAATCTTCCTTTCATCTGTTTCATCATACTTGTTTTCCGTATTGATGTCCTTTAAGCCAAACAATTTCTTCCCTCCTTCAACTTATATAAAAAGAGTCTTTTTAAATAATCTTATATTTTTTCAGTTATTAATATTTTCTTAAAACTTTGTCTGATTTCTCATCTTTCATTGTTTTTTTTCTTAAAAATTTTTAATTTTCATCATTACTTATATAAATAACTTATACCAATATATAATATATTATATCAATTTAAGGTTATTTCTATGGTTTGACAAAAATTTCTATTTTAGTGAGGTTTCATTGGAAAATTATTGTTTCAAATAAATTTTCAAATGAGATAAGTTTTATTTTTAAAAGTTTTGAATAATCTTGAATTATATTGTTTTATTTTAATTTTTTATGCTGATTACATTATTAAAAAAATTTATTTATCAATTTTATTAGGTGTTATGAATGAGTGAGGTATCCTCAAAGGAATTATATGAATTTAAGAAATCATTAAAGGAATTGGCTGAAAAGAGGGGAAAAGGAACAGAGCTTGTTTCCATGTATGTCCCTCCAACAAAGCAATTAAGTGACATCATCAAGCAGATGAGGGATGAATTGGGACAAAGTGCCAACATCAAGAGCAAGACAACCCGTAAGAATGTCCAGTCAGCTATTGAGGTAATCATGCAAAGAATCCGTATGATTACAAATGACAATAAGGAATTGCCAAACGGTTTTGTATTGTTCGTTGGTATGATTCCTAAAGGAGGTCCCGGCACTGAGAAGATGGAAACTGTTGTAATCGAGCCACCTGAAGAGATTCAGACTTACAGATACATTTGTGACAGCACATTTTACCTTGAGCCTTTGGAAGACATGATCGCTTCAAAAGAGGTCTATGGTATTGCTGTCATTGACAGAAACGAAGCTACAATCGCTACCTTGAAAGGTAAAAGAATCAATGTGGTATCCAATTTGACCAGTGGTGTTCCTGGAAAGCATAAGGCAGGGGGACAATCCCAAAGAAGGTTTGACAGGGTCATTGACCAATTGGCTCACGAGTTTTTAAAAAGGATCGGTTCACATATGGATGATGAGTTCCTTCCAATCAAGGATGAATTGAAGGGAATCGTTTTAGGCGGACCTGGAGGTACTAAAGAGGACTTCTACAATGGAGATTATATGCATTATGAGCTTAAGGATAAGGTCATTACAACTGTAGACACTTCATATACCGGTGAGTTCGGTATTAGGGAAACCATAGACAAGGCATCTGGAGCTCTTGAGGAATTGGGAGTTATCCAAGAGAAGAAACTGGTTCAAAGGTTCCTTGCTGAGCTAAGGGATGACCATGGTCTATACTCATACGGTGAAAAGGAAGTCAGAACCAATTTGGAAATGGGTGCAGTTGATATTCTTCTGCTTTCAGAGGACTTGAAATCCAAAAGGCTGACCATTGATTGCCAGGCTTGCGGATTCCATGCTGAAGTTACCCAGAAAGAAGGCCAGAAGGTGGAAGACTTGACCTGTCCTCAATGCAATGAGAAGATGAAGATCACCAATGAGGAAGACTTGATTGAAGACTTGGCAAATATCGCTGAGGATTTAGGTTCATCTGTTGAGATCATTTCCACTGAAACCGAAGAGGGAAGCCAACTGTATAGGGCATTCGGTGGAATAGGTGCAATCTTAAGATATAATGTAAGATAAGTGTGGTGTTTTCTATGAAAAATGAAAATTTCGCTCTTGTATTAAGCGTTAAGGATGCTGATGATAAGAAGACTGCACGAGTCATTGGAACAGATTACTTCATATTGATGGATTTGGACTTGAATGATGATGTTCAAGTCAGGGTTCAGGACAAGATCCCTCTTGGAAAGGACAGTGATTTTGTCAAGCAGGAAAGAGCCCATTTAAGTTATGATGACTTAAGCAAGGACCAGGAATTTGAAACAGAGAAGGCCATCAACAGCATTGTAATTGCAAATGAGCCTAAATATGTTAAATTCTTCAATGACCAAAGCAAGGAAGCAAGCAAATTGCACTTCCTGGATGGAATCAGCAGAAAATTAGGTTCCAAGATATTGACTGAAAAGGAGCTTAACGGTGACTTTGAAAGTTTTGAAGACATTGACAATAGAATCAGTTTCATTGAAAGCTCTAAGGATTTGATTGTAAAGAGGGTTCTTTACGAATTGATTGAACTTCCTAAGGAGAAAAAGGGAAGACCTTCCTATCTCTTCACTGTAGTTAAAAGGTCCAATAAGAAGGAAGTTCCTGAATACGACGAATTCGTAACCGATGACAGTCGTTTCATTGAAATGATCAAAGAAAAAGGGCTTCTTGAAAAAGAGGGAAAACGTATAAGGTAAGTTTTTCTCTTTTTACTTTTTTTATTCTATTTTCCTTTTGAATTTTATTTTTCTATTTTAACTCTTATTTTTTAGAGACTATTTTTTAACTTTTTATCAATCTAAGCTATTTCTTAAAGTTAATATTTTTCAATAAAAAAGTCATTCCCACTTAGTAGGGGGTGTGGGATTAACAAATATATTGAGTTTAGGGTTTTTGTGTTGAATATGTAATTATAGAGTTTGATTCATTGAGTGAAAATGCATATGAAACTATTTAGTTAAATTCTTTAAAGGTATTTATAAATGTTAATCCCATACCTTATTTTGTACTTATTCTCATTTAAATCTTTCTATTTGATTTCTAAACGATTATAATTTCTTATTTTAATGTAAAAATTGTTTTTAACTTGTTATTTCCATTTTAACTATCATATTGATTTTATTTCGTTATCTATATTTTGATTATTATCTTGATTTCATTTCGTAAAAAAAATGATTTAATAAAATTTATATATTTAATATAGTTATAAAAGAATATATATTACGATTCAATAATTCAAGAGTGCTTTTTATGTCTGATTTAAACACATGTTCAAATGAGAAGCTTTCATTCAAATACAGCGATGAATGGGAATTGGAGGAAGTCCCTTTAGAGAACAATCCCGATTGCATAGCCACCTTAAGCTATGAGGATGGCAGTCTATTGAATGTGATTGCATTTCAATCTGAAATGCCTTCCCTGGAGGATTTCAAGGAAATAATTGAAGAGAGCCTGTTGAATGACAATGCCCAGATAGTATCCTCTGAGATTGCAAATGTCGGCAAAAGGTCAAGCATTCAGACACATTCAAGGATTTCAATTCCAGAGATTGACTTTGAAATGTTTTCAGTGGTGTTTCTGGAGGACGGCTTTGTCTATATCTTTGAACTTAGGACAGTCAGCGACATAGTTTCCAAATTCATGGAGATTGTTGGAACTTTTGAGATTTTAGAATGATATTCATTTTTTTTATTGAGATTGTTGGAACTTTTGAATTTTTAAAAAATATTCATATTATAATGTTGGTGTAATCATGAAAAGAACAAATAAACTTATTTTGCTTATAGCTATTGTAATTGCAATCCTGACATTACTGATAGCTGCAAGCGAAATGGGATTATTAAGTGACAGTGACGATTATAACGTTGATCTTGCTGAATTAACTGATGAATTGACCATTGACATGTCCAATTGGAGTTATGATGAGGAAAACAACATTTACTATCAATTGGGCCTTCCATACTGTACTGATCCCGAATCAACTGAGTATGAATCATTGGCAATCTATGTTCCAGGAGAATACTTCAAGAGTGAAGAGAATTCCAATGGAACATATACATGTACAGTGATCAATGGAAATGTTGGAAATTATTCCGCTTCAAACGCACCGATTGTAATGCCTATCGATACACCAGGATATTCTGCACACAAGGCCCCTACAAAATATGATGCAAAGGATGTAAAGGATTACACAGATGTAGGTTTCATCTATGTTGATGCCGGTTGCAGAGGCAGGGAAAACGGCAATGATTATTCTGGCGGAGCACCTTGGGGAGTGACTGACTTGAAGGCGGCAGTGCTTTATTTGAGATTCAATGATGACACACTTCCAGGGGATTGTGATAGGATATTCTCCTTCGGCCACAGTGGTGGCGGAGCCCAAAGTGCCATTTTAGGTGCAAGCGGTGGCAGTGAATTGTACACCCCATATCTTGAATCCATTGGGGCGGCTCTTGTAAATAGAAATGGAAACAAATTGTCTGACAGCATCTGCGGAGCGATGTGCTGGTGCCCGATAACATCTCTCGACACTGCAGATGAGGCTTATGAATGGACCATGGGCCAGTACAGCACTCAGGGAACACGTGGAAATGGCACTTGGACCGGTGCATTGTCTGATGATTTGGCGGTTGAATATGCCCAATACATTAACGATTTAGGTCTTAGAAGTCCTAATGGCAAACCTTTAAGTCTTTCAGAGTCTGATGAAGGAATCTACACCAATGGATCCTTTTATAATTACATGCTTAAGGTTGTGGAAACTTCCTTGAACAATTTCCTGAATGATACCAGTTTCCCATACACTCCAAGTTCCAGTGGTGGCATGGGCATGGACTCTCTACCTGAAGGGGTGAGCCTTTCCAGTGATGTGCTTGAGGATTCAAGCGGCAGAACATATAGGACTCCGCAGGACTATATTGATTCATTGAATGGCGATGAGGAATGGATAATCTATAACAGCTCAACAAACACTGCAAAGGTCACCAGCATTGAAGCCTTTGTAAATCATTGCAAATCCCCGTCCAAGGACGTCGGGGCATTTGACGATTTGGGAAGGGACCAGGCTGAAAACGAATTGTTCGGCACTGATGAGTCCGAATCATTGCACTTTGACAGCATCATGGCAAATGTCCTAAAGGAAAATTCAGAGAAATACTCACAGTACTCAGATTATGATTCCTCTAAGGTTAATGCATATGCGAAGGATTTGAATAAAAGGGATAAATTGAATAAATCCATTGAGTATCGTTCAAATATGTATAATCCATTGTATTACATTTCCGGCCATTATGATGGAATCGGATCCTCACATCCTGCAAAGTATTGGAGAATAAACTCTGGTATTGAGCAGGAGGACACTTCATTCACCGTTGAGACCAATTTGGCTCTTGCCTTAATACAGGATGGTGATGTAAAGAGCGTTGAGTTCAATGAGGTATGGGGTCAAGGACATGTTCAGGCGGAAAGAAAAGGGTCTGCAGAAGGCAACTTCATCAATTGGGTCAATGAATGCCTAAGCAAGGAATCTGAATTCTTTTTATTCAATCTGTTTAAATAATTCTTAAATTTAATTTTTTTATTTTTTTAAAATTATTTTTTTTTATTAATTTTTTTATTCTTTTTCTAATTTTTTTTTAATTTTTCATCTATCTTTTCTCTATTTTTCATAAAATTTTTAGGTTTCTTTTTTCCCAATTTTCATTACATGAATTTATTGCATGAAATTTCATGTTGTCTTCATGTATCCATTTTAAATTTATTTGTTTTTAGCTATTTTTTACAAATTTCTTTTTATTTTTTCATTTTTATTCTAAAAATGCTTTAATTTTTATATAATTTTTTATAATTAAATAATAAGGTTTATAAAGGCATAAAACATATTATTAAATATGATTATCAAGACTGGGAAAATTAACAAATCAAGAGGTAACATTAGTCTCACAATCGGTAAGGAAGATGTGAAAAAACATAATCTTGAAGAGGGAGATTTTGTAATTCTGACCCCTGAGGAATATGAGGAATTGAAGACCTCTTCCGAAATTGAAGTTTCCACTTTGGAAGTTGTCCCAGATGATGAAGCTGTTGTGAAACTGGAGTATGATCTCAAGGAAGCCAAATCCAAGGAAAAGATTCTTTTCTCTAAAGTGGAAGAATTGGAGAACATCAATTTGGAACTTACCACTAAATTGTCCCAACTTGAAAAGGCAAATTATATCAATGGCAGTGTCTTAACCGATGCGGAATCCAATTCCCTCATTGATGAAGTCAAGAAGCTAAATGGAGACATTGATGATTTGAATAGTGAAATCAAGCAATTGAATAAGGATTTGAATGAATCAAATGAGGAAAGGATAGAATTGTTGCAGGACATGAATGTTCTAAAGACCAAGATGAGCTTTGATGCAGGAGAACTGTCAAGACTCCGTGAAAGAGAGGAGAAGCATAGGGAAATCTTTGAAATAATCCTTAGAACAAACAAGAACATGCTTGATGAGGTCGTAAACAAGACATTGACCGCTACCATCAATGAGATAAATAAGGAATTAGGTGAAACCAGCATCATAAGAAGAATCAGGGGACTCACCATTGTCAAGGAACCTGAAATTCATAAGTCAGCCATTTCCAGCAAGGCTTATGATCAGCTGGAAGAGCTCATTCCAGACGAATATTTGCTTGAAAGTGGGGAATAATTTATTTTCATGAAATGTTTTTAAATGTTCATGTAGATTACTTTATCGAAGTTTTTTAATAAAAAATATATTTTTCAGTCTATTTAATCAAAATTTTTCATAATTATATAGTTTATTGGGTTTAATTAATTAGGTGATTCTATGGAAGAAGTCCAATTCGATGAAGAAGGTATCAAATTCAGATATCTAAGTAACTGGAAAGAGCAGAATAAGGAAATGATTGCTCCAAATTGTATAAAAGCTTTAGTGAAGGTTGTGGAAGGAAATCCGTCTACAATCACTGTCTATAAGAATGATGCTGGTGATGTTGAAGCTGTTGCACAGCTTGAAGAGCCATTCAAGGAAAACTTCCAAAAGCAAGGTTGGAATATTGTAGAATCCAAAATATTAAACCTTAATGACATGCCTGTTTATCATATTGTTGCAAGCGCTGAGGAAGGTGGAAAGACTTTGGAAAACAACACTTCCGCATTGCTCAATGATGGAAACATGTATGTGTTTGAATTGATGCACTTCAAGGAATTCCCATATGCCTACAATGACTATTTGGCCATTATGGATTCCATTGAATTCGAATAGTCAAACTTTTGTTAAAAAAGTTTGATTAAAATTCTTTCTTTTTTTATTTAATTTTATTTTTTTTCTTTATTTCATTATTTTTAAAGGAGTTTCACATGTCTAATATATTTCAAAATGATGAATTGAGTTTCAAATATCCGAACAATTGGAAATTGGTTGAAGCAAAAGACATTGAAAATTGCATGGCTGTGCTTGACTGTGACAGCAAATTCAGCAGAGTCATGGTCTTCAAGTATCCTGAGGAAGGATTGTCCATGGATTATCTTAAAAGTGCCATTGAGGACATTCCAAGGGAGAGCAGCTTGATTGTGGAGGATTCCCATTTGACCATTATCGGTAATAAGGAAACTCATGAACTGATTGCCAAGGATACCAGTCATAATCCTATCTTGAATACCCATTCCCTATCAACAATTAATAATAGGGATGCATTCAGCTTCAATTTCCTGGCCTTTGGAGAGGACACTCCAGACAAGGACGGATTTATGATGATGTATAAGACTTTAGAATTTAAATAATCGAATTCTTAGCTATTTTTAATTTATTTTATTTAATTTTATTTTTTGATATCATGTCCCTAAAAGAAGAAAAAGAGCATATAAGGAAATCAATTTATGATAAATTGTTTAATGAATGCCAGTCACTTAGACCTAATGGGGATTATGGTAAGATTCCTAACTTTAAAGGATTTGATATTGCAGCTGAGCTCTTGGCAAGCACTGATGAATGGAAAAATTCAAAAACTGTTTTCTGCAGCCCTGATTCCGCTCAAATTCCAGTTAGATACATTGCTTTAAAGGAAAATAAGAACATTGTCATGGCAAGCCCTAATCTTGAACATGGCTATCTGTATCTTGAAGGAAACAAATTGGTTGGAAAAGAAAAAGAGGCTTCCACTAAAGAAGGAGCTTTTGAGCACTGTTCCAAATTCTTCGATTTCGGTGGGGATTCTTTTGATATGGCTATTGATATGGTCGTTGAAGGTTCTGTTGGTGTGGACAGGCTTGGAAACCGCATTGGTAAGGGAAAGGGATTTGCAGATAGGGAAATCGAAGATCTTTTCAATAGGAATCTAATCAGTGAAGAGACTCCTTTAGTCACTACCATTCACCCATTTCAATTAGTTGAGTATGTTCCAATGGAAAGCCATGACAGGAAATTGAATATGATTGTCACAACGGATGAAATCATCAGGATTTAATACTTTTATCCATTCTATTTTTACAATTAAATCTTGCATATAAAAAAATTTTAGAAATATTTATTAACATTCAAAACTAAAATAGTTTTAAGTAGTTTAAACTACTACTGAATTCTTATTTATTTAAGAATTAACACATGTGTTAAAAAAATTTAGGTGATTATAATGGCAGATTTAAAAGGTACTAAAACCGAAGCTAACTTAGCAGCAGCTTTTGCTGGTGAGTCCCAAGCTCATGCTAAATACCAATATTTCGCAAGTAAAGCTAAAAAAGAAGGATACGTACAAATCCACGATATCTTTATGGAAACTTCCAAAAACGAAAAAGAACATGCTAAAATTTGGTTCAAACTTTTACACGATGGAGATGTTCCAGACACTATTGCTAACTTAAACGCAGCAGCAGATGGTGAAAACGAAGAATGGACTGCAATGTACAAAGAATTCGCAGAAACCGCAATCGAAGAAGGTTTCGATGAAATCGCAGGTTTATTCACCATGGTAGGTAACATCGAAAAAGAACACGAAGAAAGATACAGAGCTTTACTCGCAAATGTTGAAGGCGAAACCGTCTTCAAGAAAGCAGAAGAAATTGAATGGAAATGTATCAACTGTGGTCACATAATTAAAGGAACCGATGCTCCTGTTATTTGCCCAGTATGTAAACATCCTCAATCTTACTTCGAAGAAAGAGCACTCAACTTCAAATAAGTTGACTATTTTAGCTATTAATGATTTTCATTAATAGCAATTTTTTATTTTTTTAACTATTTTTAATTTGTATTTCTAATTTTTACAAATCAAACAGAATTATTATTCTATTTTTTTGGTGATAAAGTGTCTAAAGAGGATAATTGTCAAATGGGAGATAATTGTTCAAGCGGTACTTGTGCACCGGTCAGTCCTTTTTCAAAAGAGGGGATTTTATTTTTAATTTTTATAGTGGTTTTATTGACAATTCTATTTTTCGTATTGTTTTATAGTGGTTATATCTAGACAAAGTAATTACTAAAGATTAGATTATGTAATTGATTCAAAATAATGGACTAACCATTTAACCAATAAATGTCTTTTTAAAATAAGTAGTATTTTAATCAATCGTCTTTTTAATTATTTCATATGCAAATTTTTATCTATTTTTCTTCTATATCCTCTTCCATCATTTCCTCTTCAATCTCTTTCATCAGGTCTTCAAACTCTCGCTCTTCATCAAAGAGATTCATGAAGTCATCTATGCTTATCTTATATTCATTCTCTGCACTTGGATTGATGATGATCTGGTCAAAGTTTTCTTGTATTGGAAGAATGGACTCATATAAGTCCCTCATGAATAGGGAACCTACAGTTGTATTCAATTTGACGTCATGGATGTATTCCTCATCTGTAAAGATAGGGATGACCTTGATTCCATTTGGGCCTATGAATGACTTTAAGTGAAACTTGACTTCCTTGTTGATTTCATTCAATCCATTAAGGTTAATGTTTTCAAGGTCCAGTGAATCAAGTTCTATCTGAAGGGGAACCAATAATTCGGATTTCCTCAGTTCATTCAGGAAATGCTCGTTTTCCTCTTCGGTCATTTCTGACCTTATCTTCATCAATGATTCAAGTCTGTCATTATAAAGTACGCTCATTCAAATCCCTAAAAGTTATTTTTCTCTAGAATTATCTTTTTCTAAAAGTTGTTCTTCTCTAAAAATTCATTGAAGTCTATTTTATATGAGTCAACGCTGTATGGATTGATGACAATGTTATTGAAATCAATGTCGAACTGTGCCAGTATTAGTGAGAGTTCCATCACATTTACAGCTATTGACTTTATTTGGTATCCTGCCTTTTCCAATTCGTTTGTATCTGTAAAGAGGTAAATGTTGCGGTCTCCGTTTTCCTCATCAAAGAAGCCTATCTGCAGGTCAAGAGTGTCTCCATCATTCAATGAATCCTCATCTGCCATTGCAATGACTGGAACGAAGACTTCTGATTTCAGAAATTCCCTATAGAACAGATCCGGATTCTGCTTTATCTTCACTCTTGATTTGGATTTCAATAGCTTTTTAAGTTTCTTATTGTTCAGGCTTGTCATTTCAATCAACAATTCCTTTGAATTTTCTTTTTTCTATTATTTTAACTGGTAAATAATGATTATTTTTTAAAATAATCTTATATTTGTCTTTATTTTCTAATTTAAAGGTGCAAGTAAGCACTTGCACGCGAAAAACTTTATATATGGTCTTTAACAGATTAATGATTGGGAATAAGAAATTATCCCAAAAACCTAAAAAGGGGAAAAAATCAAATGAATAAAATGGCATTAATTCATAATAGTTTTCTTTAAATTTTCTACAAAATAACAAAATCAGTCTCAATAAACTAAAGGGCTTACTCATATAATTATAATCTTTTTATTCTAAAAGTATAGAAATTGGGAAAAGGAATTATTCAATTCTTTTTCCTGATATGCTTTTTTATTCATTTTACAGAACTGATCCAAATATGCATATTCTCAACCCTTCATTGTTTTTAGGGTTGGTTCTTATTTTTCCTCCCTCCCTTTTAATTTATTTCTTTTTTTACGGATTTCTATCAGTTTGAAATTGATATTTCATGTATCTATTTTTATTTTTATTCATCATCCATCTCATCGTCATCATAGAATGGCTGGTTTATGCATCTCCATACGGAAGTGTCTCCATCCTCATCATAGAACTTTTGGAATTGGCTTCCAGGAGCTATCAAAACATTGAAATCGCTTGTATCATCGCTTTTTCCGGTATAATATATCTTTTGGCCTTGAATCATCATTATCTTGTGAAGGATTGGAAGGTTGCTTTGGAAGTTCGGGTCGGTGCTTGCCCTTAGAGGCATCTTTGCTGTAAATATTCCCTCCTTGGCCTCATTTTCCATAAATTCATATTCGGAGCGGATGAAGAACATGTAATGGTTGTCAAGCTCGACGGATTTGGTCTTTAGTGTTGCCAATGTCTGTTCAAGAGATCCTATGAAGGGATTCTTTGCCTTTTCCTTGAACAGGTCTATTAAGGTGGAAGCCTTGACCATTATGGAATGTTCGGTTTGAGGGTTTATGATGATTGATGAGAAGACATCTCCGAATCCATACAATATCTTGGCAAGGTCTCTCATATTCATCACAATGTGGTCCTTCTTAAGCTTGATTTCCTTCATTATCTCCTTCCTGGTGAATGCCACAAGTGCCCTTTCCCCGTCATTCATGTTAAGGGAAATGAAATTGAACCCAAGTGGAGGTATAGGCTTTATAACATCTATGACGCTTTGGTTTTCAATGTCAAAGACCTCTTCCTTTTCCATTTGGATTGGAATGAAAAGCTTTGCTTCCTTCAATAGCCTGAAGAATTCCTCTTCATCTGCAATGGTCATCATGCCAGGTTCTATTAGCATTATGTCTTCAAGCTCGCTGTTGTCTATTTCTAAAGTTTCATCATTGACGTTGTAGTTGTCTATAATCTCATTCATTGCATTCACCTTCGCATATCTATTTATTATTTTGTATTTTTAATTAAATAATGTTTGTTAAATTCTTCTGATTTTTTTTAGTTTAATTCTTAAATTAATTAATTAAATCACAAGTTATAAATGTATAGATTTATAGAACTATCTTTATAGCTTGTTTATAAAAGTTAAAAATTTTATAAACTATTATTTTTTGTATTGAGGTGACACAATGGAAAAAAGTTCTAAATTGAAATTAGGTTTTGTTTTTGCAATATTCTTGATTTTTATTGTAGCAATGAATCCGGCAAGCGCCGCTTTCTTTGGATTGTTTGAAGACCCTGTTCAGAATGTGACCGTTGATGGAATTGAATTCACCATTCCAGGGGAATATGAATTCAATGAAACTTCTTCAGATTTGATGTATGCATTTACTGATGATACTTTCAAAGAAAACAATGGGGACGTTAAAGTCTATAGGTCTGAAAAAGGAAATATCACAATAATGGTGTCTGACAGCAAAAACGGTAAAATTTCAAATTTATATTCAGCAGGCTATGACCCTAAAACAGTAAATGGCCATAAAGGGGCCTTGAAATACATGTCAGATCTTGATGAATATTTGTATGCCTTCCAACAAGACGGTAAGTTGGCAGTTGTTTATGTGACTAATGAAACAATGTTGGAGGATATCATTCCAGAATCCTAATGAGATGCTTTAAAGGATAATGGGTGGTGATTTCTTGAGTTCAATAAAGGACAAATTAAACATGAAGATCATTGCTGCAGCAATAATCGTCTTGTTGTTAGTCATTGTAGGATTGTCCCTATTTGGTGGAATTGGAGACAATGGAGACCTTGCGGATGTGAAGCATGTTGATTTGAATGCAGTATCTTATAGTTTCAACAGTCCGCCTGTTTCTGTTCCAACTTCAACAGTTGATGATATTTATACTGCACAGATTGGTTTTGCATTCAGTCCTAAGGAAGACATTGAGGATGTTTCCGGAATTAAATTATCCAATGTTGAATTGACTTATTCCAATGGAACTGTCGATAAGATTGCTGAAGGCGCAGATTTTGATTGTGACAGCACTCTTCTCTCTACACACGAATATGCCTTTAGGGGTTCATTGAAAATTCCTCAAGATGATGTGGAGGAGGCTTGCAATAGCGCTACTCATATAAAAGGGGAAATCGTGGTCGATCAAACAAACGGCACTGAACTTTGCATTGGCCATATTGACCAAGATTTATAAACCTGAATAATATTAATTTTTTGAATATTTTTTTATTTTTTCTATTCTATTTTTTATTTTTTGAAATAATTTTGAAAACTTTTTTAATTTTTTCTATTCTATTTTTTACAAATTAAAATTAGAAACTTTTTTATATTTATAAAATAAGTATTATATGTGGTTTTTTAAAGCCACAGAAATATCGGAGTTTATCATGTCTATTTTAAACACAAGAACTATTAAAGAGTACAAAGTGGTTGAATTAGATAAGGGCATATACTGCCTATGCGATATTTTAGGAGGAAGAAAGACTTAAAGTCTTGATTTTCTTAGGTGATTATCAAGATCTATGCATCTTGCCCTAATAGGATCAAAAGTGAAAGTCAGCTCAATGCTGTGCTTCAAGAGATTTTAGGCGAGTCAATAATCGAATGGATATATGGGAAGGATTTCTTCAAGTCTCTAAAGAAATTGGATAAAACCGTTTTATCTCAATTGCTGAAGAAGATCAAACAAATCTTTCTAAATCCGAATGTAGGCAAACATTTGTCTTGCAACCGAAAGGGTCAGCAAGAAGTTTATGTTGCAGATTCATTCAGGTTATATTATTCATTTTCAAAAAAAGAGAATAGAATTGAGTTCCTTGAGTTTTCCCACAAGAAACATCAATGATATTTTTCTTTTTTTCTTCCTTATCCCATTCCCCTTTATTTTTTAGTCAAATCCTCCCATGGAATCATTCCCAATCCAAGGGATTCTTCCAATAGGCGTACAGGAGTATTCCTTAAAAGATTTCTTTCAAATGCCCTTTTACAGTTGTCTCCATAGATATGGGGACTATCATAAATAAAACAACATTCCTTATATAACCCCAACATATAATTTGGGTCTTCTTTTTCTAAAACAGCTAATCTTTTCTTTAATGTTTTTATAAATTCATAGCTATGATATTCGAATAATAATTCCAATACTTTCTCTTTAAATTCTTCATAAGTCAACGGATAATCATTTTCTTTTAACATCATATCTCCTCCATTTTTTTTAAAGAGAGAAAAATCAAATTTTCTTAAAAAAACTGAACTCCAATTGAAAATATATTAATCTACTTTAGTGTTTCTGATTGATGTATGGTGAATAATTTTTTGGATGGCGGATATGTTTTTTTTTAAAATTCCCCTTTACATTTTTGTAAAATTACATTTGTAATAAGTTATATATAAAGTTTTCTTTAAATTATTACAAAATTAATTTTTTTATTATTATTTAAGATTTATATATTCTTAAATTAATTATTTTTATTTAAAAATAATTATTTTTATTTTAATTTTGTTATAAAGTATAAATAATTAATTTTTATTAATAATATTTATTTATAGTTATTTTTTTAATTAAAAAACAGTTATTATTAAGTATTACAAAATTATTTTTTTCTATTTTTCTTTATTTTCCTATTTTTAGGCATTTCTCGGCTGTGAATTCAAATAATAAAATTTATTAAAAACCATGACATAATCTTAATTATAAAGTTTAAGGGGAATTTTATGGAATTTGTTGGAAATCAGAGAGATGTAATTGAATATGGTAAGGGAACTTTATTGGTTGAGGCAGGACCTGGTTCCGGGAAGACCACTGTCATTGTTGAGAGAATCAAGCATCTAATTAATGAAGGCGTCAAGCCTGAATCTTTTTTAGTCATTACTTTTACAAATAAGGCTGCAGATAATTTAAAATTTAAATTGAGAAAAGAGCTTTCAAGTGAAGATGTTCTGAAAATGCAGATTTCCACAATTCATTCATTTTGTCTTGAGTATCTCAAGAACTATTGCAGCAATAAGGAAGACTACTCATCATTGACCTTAATTGATGATGACACTTCAGAAAGAAAGTCATTATTCATTCAAAAATTTAAGGGAAAGCTTGGTTTTAAAGGTTATTCCACTATCTTTGATTATCAGATTTCAGATGTTTTGAAAAAATTTGGCGAATATACCTGCTTTAATGTTGATAGTCAAAAATTATTAAGTACTATTTCAGATTCAAGAGTGATTACACAGGATTACATTGATTTTGTAGAATCAATGGACTATTTTTTAAAAAAGCGCATTGATGATTATGATAAACCACTTAAAAATGAAAGGAGGAGAAACCCTGAAGAATTTGATGAAACTAGATTATTCAGCAAATCTTGGTATAATGCAAGGTTCTTGAAGATCATTGAAGCATACCCTACCTACTTGGAGCTATTGGATGAGTATCATTATGTAGATTATGATACATTGCAGAAAAAAGCCTTGAAAGAACTGGAAGAAGACCCGGAAACTCCTTTCAAAACCATTTTTGTTGACGAGTTTCAAGATACTGATCCTCTCCAATTCAGGATCTTTCAGGAATTAAGGAAAAATTGCGATTACTTTACAGCAGTAGGGGATGTTGATCAGCATATCTATGCATTCAGAAGTTCTTTCAATGATTTCTTTGATGAATTAATCAGATTGGAAAATCTTAAACCTATACCTTTGGATGTCAATTTCCGTTCTACTGAGAATATTGTTAAATTAACAGAAGCATTCATAGACCCTCAAAGAAAGGAAACAGCCGAAAAAGAAATGGTAAGCAATGGAAAGCCTTATAACAATCCTAATTTTTTAGTTGAAAGTGCAAACAGTTCCGAAGAGGCTTCTAAGGTCTATCAAATCATCAGCACTTTAATTGACAATGGGGTTAAAGAATCAGATATCGCTGTTTTATATAGGAAGCATAGTGATAAAACCATTGCCGAGTTGGTTGAAAGATTCAATGATGGGGGCATCGACTTTTCAATTAAGGGTCAAAGTGACTTATCCGACCAAGCGGAGGTAAAATCCATCATGATCTTGTTGTGGTATATTGCCAGAAATACTGATATTGGGCATATTCCATCAAAGGATGAATTAAAAGAGTTAAACCTTAAGGCATTTTGTGGCGAATACTTTGAAACATCACTTTTCTCACTTGATGATTCAACTAAAGAATATCTTTGCAACTTGCAGGATTCTTATTATGAAGATGTTATTGGAATGGAAGAGGAAGTTGCAAATAAAAGAGGAGTAATTCATAATATTAAAAACAGGGAAGATCAAGACACTCTATATAAAATATTTGAAAATCTCCAAATGCCTATTGTTGACATTGAAGAAATCACTAACCCAACAGATAAGGAATTCTTCAGGCAATTGGAAATCATTAGGGATGAAATAAATCCAAAAGAGAATCAAGAAGAATCAGATGATCAAAGCGAAGTTGATTCTTCCGATGATGAAAGTAAAGAAAAGGAAGAACCGCTAACAATCTTAAAGGCATTTTATAAATTAGTCGCATTAAGCAATCTGTATGGTTATGAACTTTCCTATAAGGAAATTGCAAATCTTGCCATATTGTCTCAAACATTATCCAATTATGAGTTATTCATATATGAAACTGACTTTAGAGGAGCCCTATTCTTCTTAAGGAGAGCCATTGGAGATTATGATTCCTATCAGAAGGAAGGTAGTGGTGTTCAATTAATGACAATCCATGCAGCCAAAGGTTTGGAGTTTCCTGTAACTATCATAACTTCACTTCAAAAGGAAAAATTCCCTCCAGCCGTTAAAGATCCTTATCGTGAAAAGGACTATATCTTCCCAAGCGACACCTATTACACTCCAAATGACTGTTTGGAATATAAAACAATCTTGAAGGAAAATCAGAATGGCGAGTGGGTTCACAAAACCCTTTCAATTGATGAGGAAAATAGGTTGAATGTGGAAGAGGAAGACAGGGTTCTCTATGTTGCGATGACAAGGGCAAAAGATGTATTGATATTATCAACCATTGGTGAGGTTCCAGACCAAGTAAACTGGATTAGAAATCATACCATTCCTTTAAGTCTTGAGGAATTAAGTCAAGTAGAATTTGAAGAAGAAGATGAAAAGGAAGAGGGATATGAAGATGAGCTTGAAGGTCTTGAAGAGCCGGTTGTACTCAATTACTCAAAATACACCCAATATCTTTCCTGCCCGTTCAAATTTGATTTAAGTTTCAATTTAGGATTCAGACGTACTGGTTCAGCAAAGGCAGCAAATATGGGAACTGTTTTCCATGAGATTATGGAAGACCTTAATCTAAAGCTTTTGGATGGAAAAGTTGTTGATGGTGAGGAACTAGAGGAAATCATAATAAAATATTATAAGCCAATGTTTGACATTAAGAAAGATGATGATGCATTTGAGGAATTTAAAAATCATGTTAAAGAATATTATAATAACTACTCTGTAAATAGGGAAGTTTTAGAATCAGAATTCAAATTTGAGCTATTTAGAGATAATTACCTTCTAAATGGTGCAATTGATTTGGTTTATAAGGAATCTAATGGGGAAGTAGTGATTTTGGATTATAAATATGCGGAATATGATGAAAATCATATTGGGGGATATGAAAAGCAATCTTACATTTACACTTCAGCCCTTAGGGAAATTCCAGAGTATCAGAAGTATGATATCAAAAAGGCAATCATTCATTTTGTCAAAAGCGATTATCAGCATGTAGTCAATATTGATGAAGAGTTGATGGAAAAGGAAAAGGAGAATTTGTCTGTTGTAGCAAATAAAATTAAGGATGAGGAATTTAAAAAAGAGCCTGAAAAGATTAAAAATTGTGAAAAATGTGCATATAGGACCTTTTGCAAACCAAAAGAATTTGCTCATGAGTTGTATGATTAATTAAAACTTAGATAAGGAGTCAATTATGAATAAAGTATATTTATCAAAATCCAAGTATTGTCAATGTGTGCAATGTGAAAAGATTTTTTGGTTAAGCAAATACAAACCGGATGAGGAAGCAGGTGAAGACAAGACAGTACTTTTTGAAAATGGAAGAAAAGTAGGGGAACTTGCAAAAGGATTGTTTGGAGATTATGAAGACATAGAATTTGACATAAATCTTTCTAATATGATAGAAAAGACAAATGAACTACTTCCAAACAAGCCAAATATAATCACAGAAGCTTCATTTACCTATGACAACAATTTCTGCAGTGTAGACATCCTTAAGAATGATGAGGATGGAGTGGAGATCTATGAAGTGAAAAGCTCCACAGGAATCAGGCCCATTTACCTGGATGATGCTTCTTATCAATATTATGTATTGTCAAATTTTGGTCTTAATGTGAAAAAGGTAGCTATTGTTCACATAAACAATAAATACATCAAAGAAGGGGAACTGGATTTAAGCCAATTGTTCACCATAAAGGACATAACAGATATTGCAAAGCAGAAACAGAATGAGATTATAAACAATATAGATAAGATCAATAAGTTCATGGACGCTCATGATGAAGACAATGAACCGACCAAAGAATTAGGAGAATATTGCTTTGAGCCATATCACTGTGATTTCTGGAACTATTGCACTAGAGACTTGCCAAGACCTAATGTCTTTGACATAAAGGGCATGAACACTGAAGAGAAGTTCAAGAAATACAATGAGGGAAAGATATCATTTGAAGACTTGAAGGATGATGACATCAACCCAAGATACTTGGAGCAGATAGATTTCGAGCTCAACGATAGAGATCCTAAGATAGAAAAAGATGCGATAAAGGAGTTTTTAGATTCTCTCAACTATCCGTTGTATTTCATTGACTATGAGTTCTGCCAGCATGCAATACCGCAACTTGAAGGAACAAGGGCATATCAGCAGATACCTTTCCAATACTCATTGCATATAATAAGAGAAGAGGGAGCCCCACTTGAACATAGGGAATTTCTGGCACAGGCAGATGATGAAAACATCATCAGACACTTTGCAGAAAGTCTAATAGATGATATAAGGGACAATGGTAGCGTAATTGTCTATAATAAGGCCGCTGAAGCCGGACGAAATAAGGAAATCGGAAGATTATATCCTGATTTGAAAGATGAAATGGGAAGAATCAATGGAAATATGGTTGATCTTATGATACCATTCAAGAACAGAAACTATTATGTGAAGGAAATGAAAGGATCCCATTCGTTGAAATATGTTCTTCCAGCATTATATCCGAATTGTCCTGAGCTTGATTACCATAACCTTCCTGTGGTGCATCAGGGAGGAGAGGCAGCAGAAGCATTTCTGAAATTAAGTGAAAAATCAAAAAAAGAGCAAGAGATAATTAGGGAAGGATTGCTTAGATATTGTGAACTTGACTCTCTTGCTATGGTAAAAATTTGGGAGAAATTTAGAGAAGTATTGCAAATCTAATTCTCTCATAAAAGTAATTTTTTCAAAAAGACATTAACTTAAAAAAATCTTGGATTAATATTTAATTATGCCCAAATTTATAAATATGTCTTTTTTTAAATCATTAATTACTGATTATTTTTTAAGAGGATCATTATGAAAATTAATTTTAAAAATTTTTTTATGGGGTTTATTTTAATTTTACTTCTTATTTCTGCACTGAATATTGTTTCAGCTTATGATATTGATTTGATGGAAATTGAAGGAGGTTGTATTTCAACAGGGGGAGGATTAGAAGATAAAACTTATGCAATTATCTATGTCGGAGAAGAATATTCTGGTGCCGATGTTCTCATACAAATTTTTTATTCTCGAGATGGTTCTCAATTAAATCCTGGAAATAAGGTTCAAAAAACTGTTGATGATTTTGGTTGCATTGAAGTTCGAAGTGCAAATGCATTTAAATATTTCCCTGATTTTGCAGAAATTAATTTATATGATTCTAATGGTTATTTAATTGATTCACGAAATGAAACTTTATTAATTGATAGTGGAAATCAAACTTTTGGAGATTTTGATTTATCCGATTATTCATCAAGAGGAACTGTCGGATCATCAAGCAGTGGCAGTACAACCACTTACCATAGTGGTACTTCTAACAGTTATGTAGGAAATGGTAATACTGGAAAATTCCATGCTCCAGGCTGTGATAGTGTTGATAAGATGAAACCTTCAAATAAAGTTTATTTCTCAAGTCGTGATGAAGCGATAAATAGGGGTTATTCCCCTTGCCAACGTTGTTATCCTTGATTCTATTTGGCATTTCTAACCCATAATTTTTTAATAATTCTGCTCTTCACATAACCTTATTTATTAAGCCATTTTATCATATCCATTAATTATTTCATAAGGCAGGGAATAAAGTGCTTAAAAGTAGATATATCGATTTTTTGGGATTTCTGTAAATGCGATTTTCTCATAAACATAGTAGAAAATTTTTCTAATTTTTTCAGTTAAATCACAACTTATAAATATTTATATTAATAAACTTTTATTTAACTTATTTTTAAATAATTTAAACTATGGATTGTTTATATGAATATAAAAGACATTAAACCTTATCTGGAAGTTATATTTGATATTTTAGTAATCATAGATTTAATTCTAATTGTCATTTCCTTACCGATAAGGGGTCTTCATTTGGTTGATTATGCTGGTTTTGTAAAGTATTTTGACCTAACAATCTGTGCTCTTTTACTCATTGAATTTTTCTATGGATTATTCAAAACAGAAACCAAAGCCAAATATTTCAAGGAACATTTCTTAGATTTAATAGCTTCAATACCATTTGATATAGTGGCTATTGCACTAATAGGAACAAGCTCTAAATTCTTGAATGTAACTCGTTTCTTAAGGTTGATAAGGGTTATCAGAGTGTTTAGGGCTGTAAATATTGTAAAAAAATATAATTTGGAAAAGGTCATCAGACGTACAGGTGTAGATAAGATTTTTCTTGTTGTAGGTGTATTGGTAGTTGTATTCACAGTTTTATTAACATATACAGGCTCTACTAAAAACATATCTGACAGTCTTTATTTTGTTTTGATAACATTGACCACTGTTGGTTATGGCAGTGATGGGTTCAATGATCCTTTATCTAGATTTATTACATTATTCTTGATTCTACTTGGAGTGTTGGTGTTCAGTGTAATCACAGGTACAGTATCTTCAGTCTTTACAGACAGGTTATTGGAAGAGGGAATCAGCATTGATGATAATTTGCACTTTATAAATCAAAAATTGAATTTTCATGAGAGGGAACTTGAAAAGAACAGAAAGGAATTGACTAAAGTTAAAGAGGAATTGGAAAAATCCAATGAACTTAATGAGGAATTGAAACAGCAGTTATCTGAATTAAAAGACTTAATTAAAGAAAATAATTGAAAAAGGGGGTTAAACAATATTTTGCACTAATTGTGGCTGTGAATTAGAGGATAATGTTAATTTTTGCACAAACTGTGGGACTGCAGTAAGAGAATATACTAAAGAAAATGTAAAATCTTCTGGAGGATTGTTTAATAAGAAACCAACGGACCAAAAAGAGAGAGAAAAACTGGCATTAAAGGAAATCAAAACCTATAAAGATAATAATTATCAAAAATTTAGAAGAATCATTCCAAGATATGGTCTTTTAACCATGAATGCTGTAGATGCCAGATATTTCGACAAGGTTATGAAGATAATTAAAAAGGAAATCAAAAATGAGGGATTAGGAATAGAAGGTATAGAACCAAGAATTCATGAACTCTTTACTGAAAAATATGGGACACCAGTAAGCCAGGAAGAGGCTAATGAAAGAATCAATCAAGCCAAACAGCAAGAGAGAATTGCCAAGGAAATAAAATTGGAACAGAAATTTGGAGTTCCATTTCAAAACAGGCTTTGGTTTAAATGTTCAATAGAAGAGATCAGGCATTCCACTTTCTCAAATACCAATGAAAGAGATCTTATGGATTGTTATATTATTTTGGAAGATACCTATATGTTGGTTGTCAAGGAATCCATGTTCCTGAAATCAAAAATGGGGAATATAAAAATTTTTTATGACAACATTGCGGGAATTGACTATGATGCCCAAGGATTGCTTAATTTAAGTAATAGTATAGATATACATTTAAAGTCATCTGGCAAAGTTCAATTGAAATATGTTAATGATGAAATGGTAAATTTAATAAATGGCAAATTTAATGAGTATATGGAGAATAAAACTAATTACAGTAATGATGATATGGGAAATAAAAGTAACAGTAATGTTGACGATCTTGTAAAAATTGCAGAATTATATGAAAAAGGATTATTAACCAAAGAGGAATTTGAAATTAAGAAAAAGGAGTTGTTCAATAATTAAAACTAAAATTTCATTTGACATATGGAGGGGATATGATGGGATTATTTGACGGTCTTAAAGAAGCATCAGAAATTGGAAAAAACTATGAATGGAAATTAGGAATCGCACCAGCATTAATCACAATAGAAGATAGTTATATTCATTTGAAGACTGGTGGTAAAGAAGTTAATATTTTCTACAAGGATATTCAAAAAGTAGAGAATAAACTTACCAGTATTGAAATAAAAACAATAACTGACAAATACCAATTAAATCCTAAAAGAATAAGAGGGGCTAGAGATAAAACCGCTGAGCTGTATGCAGAAATAATTGAAAAGATGAATCAACAAAAAGCACCACAAAATATTCCAGCAGATGCTAACGAAGATTCAAATACAGCCTCTTTTTGTGGCAGCTGCGGTCAAAAATTAGAGGCCAATGAAAACTTCTGCCCAAATTGTGGGGCTAAAACTAGAAAACTTTAATAATTTTTTCAATTTATTTTCTCTTTTTAATAACAATTATTTTTCTTTTTTTCTTTTTTCAAAAACTTTTATAAACTCCCACTATAATACTACTATTAAGTAAAGGGAGGAACTATCATGAATTGTCCATTCTGTGGAGAATACATAAACAATGGAGACTTAATCTGCCCACATTGTGGAGCGGATCTAAGCTCCTACTACGATGAGTACGAAGAGAACCAAGATGACAATGGCATCTGGTTAATGGGGGTGATATGATGGAAGAATGTCCTTATTGTGGCAAGCTTATAAATCCTATAGAGCTTATCTGTCCTTATTGTGGTGGAAATGTGGGATGGTATTTTTATCCTGATGAGGAAGATTATTAAATTACTTTCCAAATGCTCTTGTTCTTTATTTATAAACAATCAAAACCAATCTTATTTTACATATGGTAAACGCTTTTTTTAAATCATGGGTTAATTTATTTAGAGGTCTTACCATGAGAAGAATAGATGAATTAACTTCAGAAATCAATGAATCCACTATACAATTACAAGATATCAAAGATCAAATGAGCAAGCAATTCAAAGAGCTCTGGAAGCTTCAATGTAAAAAGGATATGGGGCATGAATACGATAAAGACAGATATGAAGACCTGATGTACAATCACAAGGTGCTTCAACAAAAGAGAAGACGACTTATCACCCATATCAACTACTTGAACAAGGAATTCTTTGAAATTTTAATATAGATTTATTTATTGGTAAAAAGAGAATAATAAGCAGGAAGGTGAAAGATTGAAAGACTACTTTAAGAAACTTGACATAATCCTTACAATACTGGTCATATTGGATATTCTGCTTATTCTAGGATCCCTTTTATTTAACTTAAGCTCAGAATACATAAATTTCATCCTATTGTTTGATACGGTTCTATGTATAATCCTGATAATCAATTTCATAATGAAGCTTAAGAAATCAAGGGATAGGAAAGCCTTCTTCAATAAGTATTGGCTGGATTTGTTCGCATCATTTCCAATTGCCCTCCTTGTTTTGCCTTTTATGTTAAGCACATTATATGCTTATCCTGCAATTGTTCTGGTCCGGCTTTTAAGATTGATTCTGCTCTTTAGAATATTTTCAAAATTTGTTGAAAGGATATTGGATGCCACTTATCTGGACAGGATAATAGCTGTTTTCATAGTCATCATCCTAGGTTCCATTATTGCATTGTATTGCTTCGATCCGAACATCAAGACCATCTTTGATGCGGTCTGGTTCGTATTCCAGACAATCACTACAGTCGGATATGGGGATATGATTCCTACAAGCCCTATAGGAAGGTTCATTGGACTGATAGTCCTTATAGCGGGAGTGATGATGTTTTCAGTATTTACAGCATGCTTTGCCTACATCTTCAATGACAAGGTCTTCAAGAAGGAAAATGAAGAGTTCAATCAGAAGATGAACACACTTAAGGACAACTTGAATGAGACCAAATCATCAATCGATGAGATCAAGAGGAAGACAATTTTAAATGAGGATGAATTGGCTGAAATGAAAGAAACTATCAATAATCTGTCCGAGCGTATAGATTACCTAATTGACATTGTTGAGAAAAAGGAATAAGCTTATTTAAATTAAAGATTCTTTCAATTAAAAATAATAATCTAATTATAAGCTATTATTTAATTATTCATTATTTTAATTATTTGGTATCAATTTCTTTCACCATTTTAAGATGATGATTTAGGAGTCATAAGATGAAAGATTTTCACAAGATAGCAAATGAGATTGCAAAAGCTCCAGATGAAAACCTGTCATGGGAGGATAGGTTGAATGAACTAATCAAGTTCAGGTCTTACCTTAAGGAGTATTATGACTCATACAACAAAACTTATACTGATTTTTTAGAAAAAATAGAAAATGAAAATGACCTGGAAGAAAAATATATCTTGGAATATGACTTCAAGAAGGAAGTCTTAAGCAAGGACTACAATTTGGATGGATTGAACTATCTTCTTGTGAATATCATATTCAAATACAAGCTTTTTATCGAAGATTATAACGAATATGTGAATCTCCTTAAGGAAAAGTACGATGTTGAGCTTAAGGCTGATTGGGAGAAAATATTGTCTAAGAAGGATTTGGATCTTCTTGAAGCACTTAGCTTGCTCAGTTTCATTCAAAGATCCGATTATTGGGATTATGAGCACATGCCGCTTTCATATGCCATTTTTGATGGTACCATTTATAACATTCTGGAAAGCATTGAAAATCATATTGGTAAGGAGAATATCGAGTTCTTGGAGATATTCGTAAAGTAAAGTCTTATAAATAAGCAAACATATAAACTTTGTATAAAAGTATTGGGGTTATGTAATGAAAGATGAATATATGTCAGTATCTCAACTTACAGAGTATATAAAGAGTTTGATAAGTTCCGATTCGAATTTGAAGCGAGTCTATGTAAGGGGAGAAATATCTAATTTTAGGCGTTCCTCACCAGGACATTATTATTTCAGTTTAAAAGATAAAGGCAGTGTCATTCCTGCGGTAATGTTTCGTGGCAATGCCCAATTTCTAAAATTTGAGCCTGAAGATGGTATGAAGGTTTTGGTAAGCGGATATGTGGATGTTTATAATCCTTATGGAAGGTATCAATTATTTGTTAATAAGTTAACAGAAGATGGAAAAGGTGAATTATACATCGCTTTTGAACAATTGAAGAAAGAGCTGAAAGAAGCAGGTTATTTCGATGACTCACTAAAAAAGCCAATACCAAATTTTCCCAAAAGGGTTGGTGTTGTCACAGCTCCTACCGGTGCGGCAATCAGGGATATTGTGATTACAATAAAACGAAGATGGCCTTTGTGTCAAATCATTCTGTTCCCATCTCTTGTTCAAGGAAAATTGGCGGCCAACAATATTGTAAAGCAGATATACATAGCAGATAGGGAATTTGACTTGGACACCCTTATTGTAGGCAGAGGGGGAGGAAGCATAGAAGATTTATGGGCCTTCAATGAAAGAATCGTTGCAAAAGCTATTTTAGGGTGTGAAACTCCTGTAATAAGTGCAGTGGGGCATGAAACCGATTGGACCATTGCAGATTATGTGGCAGACTTAAGGGCGGCCACTCCAACTGCAGCTGCAGAACTTGCAGTTCCAGATATTAATGAAATAAAGTCAAATTTGAATAATTTTAATTCAAGAGCAAATAAGACCATTGCAAAACAGGTATCTGATAACAGGGAAAAACTTGAAAAGATCAAGCAAAGGCCTAGGATAAAAAATCCTTTAAGGATTTATCAGGAGAAAATTTTGGATTTGGAGAACATAAGAGGAAAATTGGAATCATCTTCCAACAAGTTGATTCGAGATAGTCAAATACGTCTATCTAATGCAAAAAGTTCAAATGTTTTTAGAAATCCGCAATCGATATTGGAAAGAAAAAACAATAATTTAGTAAGGAATATGGATAAATTGGAGATTTTAAATCCTTTGTTAACTCTAAAGAGAGGTTATTCTGTAGCAAGGACAGGAGGGAAGGTAGTGTCTTATGCTAAGGATTTGGAAAAGGATGATATAGTTGAACTGGAATTTGAAGATGGTAGAGTCAATACAAGAGTTTTATAATAATTTTAAATTAATTAAAGGTGATATGATGGTTGAAGAAAATGAGAAAAATTTTAGTTTTGAAGAGAATTTAGCAGAATTGGAAAGAATCGTAGCAAGATTGGAATCAGGTGAAGTTCCTTTGGATGATGCAATAGAAGAGTTTAAAAAAGCTATGGTATTGGTAAAGGAATGTGATGAAAAATTAAATGCTGCTGAAGAAGCCATTGCAAAAATAGTAAAAGACAATAAAGATGTAGTCGATTTTGATGTGGAATAGATTTATCTATTCAAAAATAGTATAAAGAAGATTAATTCTTCTTTATTTTAACTTTTTTTAATTAATAAACTTGAGTATACTCCAATAAATACTCAGAATAATTTTTATCAAGTATCCTAAGTGCGGAAGCATACTGTGGGCTTGTGGCAGACCTTTCCTCTACAAGGTTCCTTAGACTGCTGTTTTTCATGTGTTCCCTGACTTCCCTTAAGACGAAGTCAATAGTGTTCTTATTATATGCTTCAAGTTCCTCCCTAGTCATTTCATAGACTTTATAAGTTTCAAGATCATAGTTCTTGGTTGGGCTCATGAGCACATTGATATAGCTGTAGTACTCTCCAATGTCATCGAAGAATGCGTCCACTCCCATGTATGCAAGAAGCGGAATGAACTGGGCCTCTGCAAATGGGAATATGAGATAGCTTGATGATTTCATGTTTTGCCTTAATGCAACAATCAGGTCAACCAAGTCCCTTGGGTGAAGGAGAAGGTCATCTGCATTCGCTATGATGAATCCGTTGTATCCGAGCTCTTCAAGTTCCTTCAGGCATTTGATTCTTAAATCAATGTATTTGCTTCCTTGGATTACAGCTATTTCCTTATCTTCGACATCTTTTGCCTTTTCAATGGTCTCTCTTACGCTCCACTCGGCTATTTCCCTTTCAACATCATAGGCTGAAGACTCGTCATCAGCTATATTAAAATCATCCTTGTCTATTATCAATGGAGTTTCCATATCTCCAAGCTTTCCATATCTACCGGGGCCGTCATGGCTTTTGATTTCAAACTGTTTCATTTTATCTAAAATTCCTTCCTTTTTATGATTCATTTAATTATCTATTCCTCTTATTAATTAATATTTTTGCAATTAAAATTCATTTTTAAACATACTTAATTAACTTAAGTAAGTTAAATAACTTTTTATATATTAAAAAATATAGAATTAGATATACTGTATAATGATGATTACAAAATTTTTATCAAATGTTCAATTTGAAAAATTTTTCCTTTCAATAAAGGGAGGGATTTTTTATGACTAAAAAAGAGACTATGATCCCAGAACATGTAAATTACTTAATGAACTTGTTAAAAAGCTATGAAATGTTCTTTAGAAAGAATATGGACACCATGGATATAAACATCGGTGAAATACCAATCCTATTAGAGATTTATTCTAATGAAGGCCTTAATCAGATAGACCTTGTAAGACAGTTCCATGTGACTGAAGCAAACATAAGCAAGACCACCAAGAACCTATTGGTCAAAGGTCTGATTACCAAGACAATCGATGCTGAAAACAACACAAAGAAAATATTGCTGTTGACTGAAGAGGGAAAGGAAGCCTGCCACATATTGCTTGACATCTTTGAAGAGTGGAAGGATGCAATAAAAGGGAATCTTCCATCAGAAGAATTATATACCTTTGCAGATACTTTGAAAAAGCTTTCCGAGAATTCAGTCAGTTCAATGGATTAATCTCCATTGCTTTTTTTACTTTTTTTATTCTATTTTTTTATCATATTTTTTATTAATGTAACTGAATCTTCTTTTTTTATTTTTTTCATCCCATTTTCCATTCATTTAAGGTCTGCCTAAAGGGTGTCACCTTTTAGGTTACACTTTCAAAATTTTTCAAAACCTTTATATACTATTCTAATATAATTATAATTAAGGACGTGAGGTAAACCTATGATTGTCCTAGGTGTGTTTTTCAATGTCTGTGTTAGATACTCTTAAATCCCTCATTGGTAGGGCAGAAAAAGATATAGAAGAGAATTTATCTAAAGAAGCAGAATCTGTTGAAGAAGCTGCTGATGCTATACAGACATCTTCCGAAGAGGAAATTGAAACTAAATCTGATTCTGAAGCTATTGAAGAAGTAGCTGAAGCAGAAGAAGAAGCTCCTGTTGAAGAAGAAGCTGTTGAAGAAGCAGTTGAAGAGGTTCCTGAAGAGGAAGTTTCTTTAGATAATGCGGAAGAATCATTAGATGATAAACTTTCAGAAGATGAAGAGTCTTTGGAAGCGGCTGCTGAAGAGGCTGTTGAAGAAGAAGCTTCAGAAGAAAATGAAGAGAGCGATAATATGACTTTATTAAAAGAAAATGATATATATTCAATGGATGATATTGATAAAGAATTTACTCAAAAATTCGTTGATGCTGGAATTGAAACTGTAGACCACTGTTTCCAATGCGGTACCTGTGGTGGAGGATGTCCTTCTGGTAGAAGAACTCCTTACAGAGTAAGACAAATTGTAAGAAAATGTTTATTAGGACTCAGAGAAGAAGTAGTATCTGATCCTGCATTATGGATGTGTACCACCTGTTACACCTGTCAAGAAAGATGTCCTAGAAGCGTAAAGATCGTAGACATCATCAAAATGGCACGTAACGAAGCAGCTAAAGCTGGTTACATGGCAGATGCTCACAAAGCAACTGGTTCCTACGTAATCAAATTTGGTCACGGTGTACCAATCAACGACAAAACCAAAGATTTAAGAAAAGCTATTGGACTTGATGAATTACCTCCAACAGTACATTCATTCCCTGAAGCATTAGAAGAAGTCCAAAAAATCTGTGCAGCATGTGAATTTGATAAATTAATCGGTTACAACATGGAAACCGGTGAATTAGAATAGATTGATTAAGGAGTTATTATTATGGAGATTGCATATTTCTTAGGTTGTATCATGAACAACCGTTACCCTGGTATCGAAAAAGCAACTAGAATCTTATTCGATAAATTAGACATTGAATTAAAAGACATGGAAGGAGCTTCCTGTTGTCCTGCACCTGGTGTATTCGGATCCTTTGACCAAACCACCTGGGCTACCATTGCAGCACGTAACCTCGCAATTGCAGAAGAAATGGGTGCAGACATCATGACCGAATGTAACGGATGTTTCGGTTCCTTACGTGAATGTGACCACTTATTAAAAGAAAACCCAGCTAAAAAAGACGAAATCAACGCTATCTTAGCTGAAACCACTGACAAACAATACAAAGGTGAAATCAAAGTAAGACACTTTGCAGAAATCTTATACAACGACGTAGGTCTTGACAAACTTTCTGAAATGTTCACCAAAGACTTAGGTATTAATGTAGCAGTACACTACGGATGCCACTTCTTAAAACCTACTGCTGAAGTAGGAATTGAAGAATCCGCAGAAAACCCAACCATCTTAGATGAATTAGTAGAAATCACTGGTGCTAAATCCGTACCATACAAAAACAAAATGATGTGCTGTGGTGCAGGTGGAGGTTTAAGAGCAAGAGACATTGATGTAACCTTAAGTTACACCAAAGAAAAACTCGACGCTATGGCTGAAGCTGGTGTAGACGCTATTGTAGAAGTTTGCCCATTCTGTCACTTACAATTCGATGTAGGTCAAACTGAAGTTAACGCAAAATACGGAACTGACTTCGCATTCCCTGTAATGCACTTAGCTCAATTATACGGATTAGCTATGGGATTAAGCGCAGACGAATTAACTTTCGACGCACAATTAATCGACGCAGCTCCTGTACTTGCAAAACTCGAATAAGCAGACAAGCTTTTGAGCCTACGGCTCAAAACCTTGACCAAAATTCTTATCACTTTATGTGATAAGTATTTTTTCTTTTTTTTAAACAATTTTTTTTAGTTCGTATATTAATCAACTATTTTTGGATTTCCAATATTAAAAAATGGATCATGATTGTCAATATTGTATGGAATTATTTGTATGATGCTAAATTGATTTAATGAAATTGAATAATTACAATGTATAAAAATTATTAGTATAATAATAAACTATATTAATTACTATAACTAAAAATATATTCATATAATTTATTATTATATAAAATTATATAGATTTGGATAATAATTAACTGGCTTTACTGGGATAATGACTGGTCTTGCCAGCATTGAATTTTATGAATTAAGAATTAGGAGAAATAATATGTTTATTGCAATTTTAGGTGGAATATTTAGATTCAAGGACCTTCCTGAAGAATATGGGCCTTATGTACAATTTAAAGCAGCTATTGAAGGTAGAGATGAGATTAAGGATCAAGATGAAATCGCTATTCTAGACATTACCGGCACTGGTAGTCACCATGTTCTCTTCCTAGACAAATACAACAATCTCAATGAGATCAAAAGAGAATTGAGAGAAGCTGACGCAAAAGTCAATGTCACTACCTTAAAAATATTGGAAGGACATTTATGAGTACATTGCCTATAGAACAATCTTGGCTGGTTATTGCTAACCTTTCATCAGAGCTTCACAAGAAAGGCATTCCAATTCCAAATGAATTGAATAAGGACTTGGGCTTGGTCAAATCCCAGATTGGATTTTATAAGAAGGATCCTTCCCATCCGGATATGATCAATGAGATGGCTAAGGCAGACATGTCCTTGAATGAAATCCAGGGAATATTGCTTTCCCTTGCTGAGGAGTATGACAAGGAATTCTATGAGGAATGGTTAGACAAGCTTCAAAGGGCAAACAGGGGTGAAGAGATCTTCAAGCTTTCAGACACCCAATCCAGATTCATTTTGAATGTTCCTCCAGGATTATCCTATGCAAAGATTACTTTAAGAAATCCAATTTCAGAAGATAGAATACAGGAAATAGCTGAATATTATGGTCTTATAATGGAGTTTGACAGTGACTTGACAATTGCATTGTATGGTGAAAAACCGAAAATCCAATTGGCCTTAAAGGAAATGGCTCCATTTTTCGCAGAATAAACATAATGAATAAAAGGATTATTCTTTTTTTCTAATTATTTTTAAATTATTTTATTATAGTCAATTTAATATGAATTTTAAAGTTTTAAGGTTGTTTTATAATGAAAATTTTAGCAATTAGTGATGTGCACGGTAAGAAAAGCGAAAGCTTGATAAATTACCTAAAACAAAATGATGATATTTCTCTAGTATTGATTGCTGGAGACATTACTGATTTCAGTATTACTGAATTTGAACCGCTAAGCTTTGTAAAGCCATTCATTGACGAACTCGTTGAGGAATGTGACGTGGATGTTTTTGCAATTCCAGGTAACTGTGACCCTGCAGGAATCTGCAATGCAATCAAGGAAAGCGGTCCTGATGAAAAGCCTGCGTTCTGTTTGCATAATCAATTGATCGCTTATGAGAATGTGGTCATTATGGGCTATGGGGGATCCAATCCTACTCCATTCAATACTCCTGGAGAGATTGATGACGATAAGATCTATCTCCATGTATATGAGCTATTGGCTGAGTATGATTACATTGGAAACGATGAAGTTCCTAGAGTAACCATATTGCTTACTCATGCCCCTCCATATGACACCAAGGCAGACACAATTGAAAGCGGCGCTCATGTAGGAAGCCAAGGGGTTAAAAAGCCTATTCACGAATTCCAGCCTAATATAAACATCTGCGGTCATGTGCACGAAGCATGTTCCATTGACATGGTGGGAAACACCACTGTTGCAAACCCTGGAAGACTTGAAGACGGTCATGCCATTTTGATTGAAGTAGATGAAAATGCTATGTATACCATAGGAATTGTTTCCTTATAATTAATTTTACAGATTAGGAATTGTTTCCTTATGATTAACCGATGAATTTTTGGAGGTTTAGACAATGTTAGAGAAGACTAAAGTTAAAGACTTGATGACAAAAGACGTCTTGACAGTTGACTGTGAAGAGGCAACTGTTTTTGCTTTTGAAAAATTAATGAAGCATAAGATAAGTGCAATGCCTGTTGTTGACGATGGAAAGATGGTCGGTATCGTAACCGCTACCGATTTAGGTCACAACTTGATTTTAGACAATTATCAATATGGTACCAAAGTGAAATCCGCTATGGTTAAGGACGTTGCATGTGTATCTTCCGAAGACACCATTAAAGATGCAGTTTCTGTAATGTTTGACAATGCTCCTGGAGACAGCATCATCAACCAATTGCCTGTTGTTGACGATGGTGAGCTTGTAGGTATCATATCTGATGGAGATATCATTAAAATATTAAAAGAATACTTATAATTCTTTTTCTTAATTTTATTTCCATTTCTTTCTATTTCTTAATTATTTTTAATTCTTAATTCAATTATTTTAATCTATTTTTTAACTATTTTTCTTAATTTTTAAATTTATTATATTTTTTCTAAATTCGATTTTTCACGCCTTATTTTTAGAAATAAAGCCATTTTAGTTAAAATATTTTTTCATTAATAAACTTTATATAAGATTAATATAATATATTATAATTGGCTAGACTGGAGGGTTAGGAGTCCTCTGTAAGCACAAATCTCCTTCGGTGCGGTCGAAATAGAGGAGGCGGCATTTGGATTCAATCAGGGCCTGTGAAGCTGATGTCGAAGCCCCGTCCTGCAGGATCAATGGTGTCAAGGATATTACTGGAGGGTAATATTCAATTGGCTTTATTGTGGGAACGTGTCAGGCCTGGAAAGGAGCAGCTCTACCGCTTACAGCTGATGCTTGTAGAACCGCGGGGTGGAGTTAGTTTTTCAGATAACTTTGGTTGATGAAGGGTGTCCACTTCTCTATGTGCCACTTAAATGACTTCTTTTTTTAATATTGTTTTTTAGGATTATCAATTATCTTTCAAATAAATATATTTCTTTTAGCATTTTCTTAAAATCCTTACTTTTCTATATTAACTATTTATATCTATAATTAGATAATTTAATATGTAAATACAGGATTGTTACTATGGCGACCAAATCTAAAAGAATTTTCTATTTTGATGCCTTAAGGGCACTTGCAATTATTTCAGTCATATTGATACATATCTATACCGTAACTAGAGGATATGTTCTATCTGGATATGGCACCATTCCATCATTCGAGTGGATCTATACCCAGTTTATAGGAAACAGCTTTAGGATTGGTGTAGACTTGTTTTTGGTATTGTCTGGTGCTCTGTCCCTTGGAAGAGATTGGACAATAAAATCATTTTTATCAAAGAGATTGCCTAGAATAATCTCTCCATTCCTGTTCTGGGGAATCATATTAAGCATAATTCTGATTTCATTATCATATTTCTTGAATTATCCGTATGTAAGTTCCTTTAGTTTAATGAGCATTTTAACATTTGTATATAATGCATTCATGGCAAAATCATTGGGATTTGCTCCATATTGGTTCTTCTGGATGATTCTTGGAACCTATCTGATTATGCCTATATTCAATAAGTGGATTCTCCATAGTGATTTGAAGGAATTGGAATACTTCCTCGCAATCTGGCTTTTGACTTGCCTTTTCACATTCACTTTAAAGACAGATTTTCCAGTCAAGCTCATATACTTCTTCAGTCCAATCGGCCTTGTTGTTTTAGGATATTATTTGAGGTACACTGAAAGGAAACTGTTGAACAATCCTTATTTTGGAATATTATTAATTGTTCTATCAAGTCTTTCAATGCTTGCATTCAGCTATATGTTTTCCACAGACCATAGCTTTTATAATTTTGACAGATATTCATTCCTGACAGCCATTGAAGTCATTGGAGTGTTCATCCTATATAAGAACTTCAACAAATTCAGCATTGGTTTCTTAACAGATGAGAAATCCTATCTTTACAGATTATTTGTCGATAAGGATAGCATTTTCAAGAGATTCACATTCACTTTGGCAAGGTACAGCTATGGAATATATCTCATCCACACTGCTATATTGTCCATTATTTTCAGATCCATAAGCATTAGCTACTTTAATTATACAAGCTATTTCATCACACTATTCATTTTGGATGTGATCATTTCAGTGATTGTAATGAGTCTTTTGTCAAGGATTCCTTATGTAAAGGATTGGATTGGAGCCAAATAACAAATCCAAAAAACGAGTAATAAATAAGATAAAATGCCCTAATTCCTAAAAAGAAAAAGTTTATATAATAAGTAAATATAAAATAGTAATGTTGTATTTAATACACAAGATTAAATTACTTTTTTTTATTTTCAGTCGGGATGGCCCAGCCTGGTACGGCGTCGGACTGCTAATCCGATGGTCAATAGACCTCCGGGGTTCAAATCCCCGTCCCGGCGCTTTTCTAATATTTCTATTTTTATTTAATTTCTATTTATTTCAACTATTTTAAAAAAATAAGAGTTTTAATTAATTATTTTTCTATAGCATCAATAATTAATTAAAACTGAATAATAGGTTATTTATGAAATTATTGGAATCTCTTTAGAAGCTTATGGAACTGAATTCTCCATAAAGCTTATAGTTTTTTGTATTCCAATTTCTAATTTTTCCCAAGGTGTTTCTGGAGCTTGTTGTATCTGCAACCACCCATTTGTTGTTTATGTACATTTGAGTCCAGATATGTCCGGAAACATAGCCAGTAGTGAACTTGCAGTTGCCTCCTTTCACATATCTTGCAGGAATTCCAGAGGCCCTTGACAATGCAATCAGCAAGTGGCTTTGGTCAACGCAGTTTCCCTTTTTGGTCTGAAGAGTCTTTACAGCCCCTCTTCTGGTGTTTCGATATTTCTTGTATTGGATATTGTCACGAACCCAATTGAATATCTTTTTCCCTTTCTCATAATCGGATTTAAGACTGGAAGTCAATGTTTTTGCAAGATTCTGAATTGCCTTATTCTTCACCTGACAGTTTTTGGTGCTTTTCAGGTATTTCTTCAATGCCTCATTGATTGAAGTCTTGTTCGCACTCACAGTCTTGGATGCAGATTTGGAAACGCTTGCTTTAGTTGTGTTTGTCTTTTTGGTGCTGCTTGTATTGGTTTTCTTGGTGCTTGTTTTTGTTGTGTTTGTCTTTTTGGTGCTGCTTGTATTGGTTTTCTTGGTCGTATTCTTTGCAGAGACTTGCACATTTACAGATGACTTTCCATTTATGTCCACATTGATCTTGCTTGTATTCAATTTAACGTTGCCTTCATCAGATTTGGTCACATCCACGGTATATTTGCTGGGATCCAATCGGTCTAAAATATTATTCAATATGTTATGGATATTATTCAGAGTCCTTTCAACCAAGCTGCCGTTTTCAGCTCCATTGTCATCTTTATTGGATGCAGTATTTGCTGTAGTGTTCTTTGCCTTGCTTGTATTTGTCTTTACACTATTGCTTGTGGTCTTGTTTTTGCTTGCATTGGCTTTAACGCTCTTAGTTGCTGTTTTATTAGTTGACTTTACGCTAGCATTTGAAGAGGATTTGGTCTTGTTCTTATTGATCTTTGAATTGATCTTATCCAAATCCAAGTCATCAAGCCTTATTGAATTGGGCATCCTATTGTTCTTATTGAAGAAATCCAAACATTTGCTGTATGAAAGAATCAATTGATTGTAAGGAATGTTTCCCTTAGAGGAAGAAACCCAATTAGGAGCCCTTCTGTTCTTTTCAATGAATTTTCTGGTTTTTCCAGCTATTTTAACATACTCTGTCTTATTCAATGTGCCCTTCACTGATTTGGAATTTGTATTGTTGTGTTTTTTAACCAGCTTCCTATTTATTTCAATCTTTGAATTGGAATTGTTCTCAACAGCCTTTGTCATGAGATACAGGTATTCTGTATTGGAATAGTTCTTATTGCTGATCTTGACTTTAGGGAACTTTCCATTCTTTTCCACATAGTTCATAAAGCTTGTTGATGTCTTTGCCAAAGTCTTCTTGTTTACTGTTGTTGTATTCTCTTTTGCTTTAGCTTTTTTAACGCTTGTAGTAGTTTTCTTTGTTGTATTTGTAGCTTTTTTAACGCTTGTAGTAGTTTTCTTTGTTGTATTTGTAGCTTTTTTAACGCTTGTAGTATTTTTCTTTCTTGCATTTGCAGTTTTTGTTGTGCTTGTCTTCTTTGTTTTCTTTGTTGAATTCGCCTTGACTTCAGTTGCTGCACTTAATTTTCCTGATGAGGAATCTGATTTAAGAATTTTACCCCCATCATAAACATCATCAGCGTTTAGGCTCTGTGCGCTAATGCTGCTTATGCTGAAGAACAGCACTACCAATAAAGTCAAGACTATTGCTTTATTTCTAATCTTAACACCTCATTTTAATTATTCTCCTCCTTTCATTTTCAAAACTATCCTTAAAATGATTATTTTTCATTTTAAAGATTAGTTAATTCATATTTGGCTTTCTTGATTTAAATATATTTTCTAATTGTGATTTTGTGCAAAAACACAGCCTTAATTAAATAAAAAAGCTTATATATTACTCATATTTTGATATCAATATTAAAATGAGATTATAATTTACATTATAGTTATTATATTGATTTTATTTCGTAAATTTCATCATCAAGAAATAAGATTTTCAAACAAAAAGCATAGTAAAATTTATTATATTCGTAAAAACAAATTCTATATTGATTTCAATAAAAAGAACTAATGAAAGGACTGTAGCATGTTTGAAGAAAAGAATATAATTATAAAGAATCCATTGAAGGCAGACATAAGGTTTGGATTGGTCTATCCGAATGTCTATAAGACTGCAATGAGTTCTTTGGGCTATCAGATAATTTATAATTATATCAATGAAAGGGAGGACACTTACTGTGAGAGGATAATCTACCCTTCCGTCCGCTCTCTTGAAACCAACAGTCCATTATCTGATTTTGACATTGTCTCATTCTCACTTCAATACGAGCAGGACTATTTCCATGTATTGGAAATCTTGAGGGAGGCCGATATCCCTTTAAGAAGGGAAGATAGGACAGAAAAGGACCCCTTGATCATTGCAGGGGGGCCTTGTGCAAGCTCCAATCCTCTGCCTTTGTCAGATTTCATAGACATCTTTGTTGTTGGAGAGGCTGAAGCTGTCCTATACGACTTTTTGGATTTGTATTCTTCATCACAACTTCCTAAAGGGAATAGAAAGAACGGAACAGATAGTAAAAGAGATTTGTCTCAATTCTTGGACATTGAAGGACTATACATATCCCAGTTCAACAATAAAACAAGGATAGCCCTTTCAGATGATATGCAAAGCATATATCATCTGACCTATCCGATTGTCACCGAAACCGATGATAAGGATTTCATTCCCGCATTTTCCAATTCCATCCTATTGAATGTTTCAAGAGCCTGTACAAGAGGATGCAGGTTCTGCATGTCAAGTTACATGTATAGGCCTCTTAGGGAAACAGGACTGGAAGACCTTTTTTCTATTGCAGAGGAAGCAAGGGAAAACACCGGATTGAACAAAATATCCCTAATTGGTGCAGCTGTATCTGACTATTCCAAAATAAATGAATTGACAGAAGGATTAAGGGAAAGGGGATTTCAGGTATCAACCCCTTCGATGAGGATTGAGTCCATTACAAGGGAAACACTGACTGCTCTCAAGTCAAGCGGATTGAAGACATTGACAATAGCTCCGGAATCAATCTATTCGCTGAGGCGGAGAATCAATAAGGACATCAGCGATGAGGATGTCTTCAGGGTGATAAGCGATGCAATTGGACTGGGTTTTAATATTAAATTGTATTTTTTAATCGGTTTGCCCTACGAGTCCCAGGAAGATATTGAAGAACTTGCAGACATGATGAAGCAAATTGATTCCATGAAGCATAATATTGATTCAAATTCAAAATCTTCAAGCAAATCAATCGACAATTCAATTAAATCAACATCAAATTCACAATCAAAAACTGAAGCCATTTCATCCATCAAAAAAGGCAAGAAATCCAAAGTTTCAATCAGCTTCAGTGTCAATCCGGTCATACCGAAACCTCATACCCCACTTCAATGGGAAAACTATGACATGAAGGAGATCAAGTCAAAGATAAGATATCTCAAAAAGAATCTGAAGGGATTGGATATCAAGTTTGACAGCGCCAAGATGGGACTGATGCAATATGTCCTGTCCTGTGGAGATAGGGAGATTGGAAATCTGATTGAAAGGTCCTTGAATGAGAAGATAAGCATTAGGGAATGGGGTGAAAATGCTCCAAGCTATGATTTGGAAGATGAATTACCGTGGGACTGCATTGATGTCAGCGTAAGCAAGGAGTTCTTGAAGTCTGAATATGAAAAGATAGGGACAAGCGAGCAGACTCCATGGTGTGAGGATGGGCCATGCTATAATTGTGGTGCATGCAATTAAAGTTTCATTAAAAACAAATTAAAATTTGATTAAAAATATATTAAATATTACTTATAATATATTAATTGTATTATGATTATTATCAAAGAAATTTTTTATTTTTATTTTAAAAGGTGTTATCATGTTAAATTCTGCTAAAAGAGTTGAAACCATAGAATTATCTCTAATTAGAAAAATGTTTGAAGTCACAAATCCAGATGCAATCAATTTGGGAATTGGAGAGCCTGACTTTGATGTCCCGGAAAACATTAAAGAGGCCATGAAAGAAGCTATTGATGAGGGAGTTACAAAATACACTTCAAACAAGGGATTGATTGAACTTAGGGAAGCTATCGTAGACAAGCTTGCCAAAGACAACAAGATCAAGACAGATGCTGAAAACATCATAGTGACTTCCGGTGCAAGCGAGGCATTATACGATGCTGCACAGGCATTGTTTGAAAAGGGAGATAATGTATTGGTTCCAAATCCAGGATTCTTATCATATTACACTTGTGTCCAATTGGCTGAAGCCAATGTTGTGGAAGTTACAACCCCTATGGAAAACGAATTCAAGATGAAAGTGGAGGATGTTCAGGAAAAGATCGATAGGAATACAAAAGGATTGATAATCAATTCCCCTTCCAATCCAACCGGTGCGGTTATGGATAAGGAGGACATCAAGGGGATAGCAGACTTGGCAACAGACCATGATTTCTATATCATTTCAGATGAGATTTATGAAAAGATCATTTATGGCACAAAAAATCACTCTCCAGCGGAATACTGTGACAATGTGGTGACAATCAACGGATTTTCAAAAACCTATGCAATGACTGGCCTTAGAATAGGTTATATGGTTGCAAATGATGAGGTGACTGAAAACCTGCTTAAGGTTCATCAATATTGTACTGCTAATGCAAGTTCCATTGCTCAAGTTGGAGCTATTGAAGCACTTACCGGACCTCAAGACTCTGTAGAAATGATGGTGAATGAGTTTTCAAGAAGACGTGACCTCATTGTTTCAAGCTTGAATGACATGGGATATGAAACCGTGGACTGCCAAGGTGCATTTTACGTTTTCCCTAAAGTGGAAAGGCCTATGGATTTCGTCAAGGCAGCTGCAGAGGCAGGAGTCATCTCAGTCCCTGGAGCTCCATTCGGAAGTCTTGGAGAGGAGCATGTGAGAATGTCCTATGCAAACTCATATGAAAACATTGAAAGGGCAATGGATATCCTAAAGGATCTTGATTACTAGATAATCGGATGTTCAATTTCATAATGTTCTAAAAGGTTTGGATATTAAAATCTTTTAGATTCTTTTTTTATTTTCAAGCTTCATTTTAATAAAAGATATATATTAAAAATTATAAAATACTTATAAATAATAAAAATATTTATATAAGTATTAATATTCGCTTATTTTTATTCAGAAAAGTAATATTTTTATATTATTAAATTGAAAGAATTATAAATTAAATAAATTATTGATGAGATAAAATGGAAAGGGAAGATAGAGAAAGGATAGGAAAATGGGCCCTTTATGTAGCCATTGCAGGAAATCTATTCCTGACCATATTCAACATTGCTGTAGGGATAATGTCTGGAAGTTATGCCCTTATATCCGAAGGGGCACATACATTTTCAGATATAACCACTTCAATTATAGCTTATATAGGATTCAGGATTGGAAGCAGGCCTGCAGATGAGGAGCATCCATTAGGACATGGAAGGGCTGAAGCGATTGCAGGTTTGCTGATTGTGATATTTCTGGCAATTGTTGCATATGAGATCATAACCGGTGCCATTGACAGACTGTTCTTTGGAGGCACAACTACAATCCCAAGCCCATTGGCAGTTGTGATGGCAATCATTGGGGTGATTACCCATTTCAGCTTGAGCCAATACATCATTAAGTTAGGCCAGCGTGTAAACAGTCCTGCAATCATAGCGGATGGAAAGCATCAAAGGGTTGACATTTTCGCTTCATTGGCCATTCTCTTTGGTGTGATGATTGCACAATACGGATATCCTCAATTGGACCCATTCATTGGGTTTGTAATCGGTCTGCTGATTTTCAAGACTGCCTTTGATGTTGCCCGTGAGAACCTGAACAACATCATGGGAAAGGTTCCGTCCCAGGACCTGGTCGATAAGATCATAAATGTTTCCAATTCGGTCGACAAGGTTTGCGGCACACATGATGTAAGGGTGAACTATTTAGGCTCTTACGCTACCGTATCCCTCCATGTTGAGCTTCCTCCGGACATGAGCCTGGATGAGTCTCACAAGATTGTTCACTTGGTTCAGAACAAGGTTGTTGATGAGATAGATGTCATTCACGGCGCAACCGTTCATGCATGTCCGGTTGGCTTGGAATATGACCATGACCAACAGCTTGACGAATAATTTTGTCAAAATCAATTCCAAAATTTTTTATCTTTTCTTTAAGAATTTTCATAAAATTCTTCTTATTTTCTAAAATTATTTAATTTTTTTCATTATTTAATCTAAATCGCTTTTATACGGTTATTTTTTTAAATAAACTTTAATAAATAGCTTATAAATAATATAAAGGATAAATATTATCAGTTTTTTTCATTATTTAATTGATTTTTATTGATTTTTTATATAACTTTATTAAATTTGGATTAATTTATTTAGTAAGTTTATTTATTGTTCTTTTAAAGGTTAAATAACAAATATTTGTTTATATTTTGATTATTCAATTATTATCCTATTAAATTTTAATAAAATAATTAATTTTAGCCATTTATTTATCTTAATTCGATTTATTAATCGCTTTTTATTTTTATTTATTCTTAAACCATGTTTTTATCTATAACTTTCAAATTCATTATAAAAAGTATTTTAAATAATTTTTTTATTTTTTAAAATGGAAAAAAGTTATTTTAAGGGTAATAAGTTAATTTAAAGAGTATATAGTTCTTATTTTTTAAAATTTTCATGGGAAAGATTTATATGCTATTAAACATTTAATTATACATAACATTAAAAAAATATTATCTAAAATTAGTTGAATTATCTTTATTTCTATTATTTTATTGAATAAATTTTTAATAAAATACTAGGAGTTTTTGTTTCATTTAATAAAGATTTTTTAATAGATTTTAATATTTTAGCAAGTCTAATAATAATTAAAATTTTTCTAATTTTTATTAAGGAACTCATATTTTTTTATTGCATTAGTACCTTAAGAAAATATATTTAAAGATATTTTAATTTTAAGAGTTATTTTTTTAAAACTTTTAAATTTGTATTTTTTTGGTGTATTGAGGTGAAAAAATTTCGTTAGAGAAAAGAGCATTGCTTTTGGCAATATTCTGCTTATTCTTTATTGTAATAGGTGGAGTATCTGCAAGTGATGCCATGGATATGTCAGATAATCCAGATAACAATAATCTTGTTAGTGATTCTATCGATTCCGAATCTGAAGAGTCAGTTGGTAATTTTGATGCTAATCAATTATCTAATGAAGAAGATTCCAGCCTAATTTCAGGTGAGGGTGATGATAGTCACGAAGCTATTTTCGATGACTCTCAGCCAACACAAAATAGTGGAAATACTAATAAAGTTGCTACAACTTTAAAAGTATCCGGAACTACTTTATATGCTGGAAATCCTGTTGTTGTTACATTAAAAGATGAGAATGGTAAAGTATTAAGTGGTAAGAAGATTTCTTTCACTATTGATAATAAAGTTTATGTTAAGACTACTAACTCAATAGGTCAAGCAAAACTTATTTTAAATAGTGCTAAAATCTATAAAATTAAATTTAGTTTTGCAGGAGATAATTCTTACAATGCTTCTAGATTAAGTTCAAGCATTAAAGTTTTAAAAAGTGCTACTAGTTTAAAAGTTACTAATAGTACTGTTCCTAGATCAACTTCTTTAATTGTCACATTAAAGAATAAGAATAGCGGTTCTGTTATTCGTGGGAAAACAATTAAATTTGTTATCCCTAAAAGGAATAATGAAACTTATAAAAAAGTTACAGACTCTAAAGGTCAAGCAAAACTTGTGATAAATTCTAAAGAGAGTTTTTACATTATAATTAGTTATGCTGGAAATGATAATTTAAATAAATCTTCCACTAAAACAACTGTAAAACCTATTAAATGTGGAACTAAAATAACTGCTACTTCAAATCTTAAGTTTGGAGAAGATTTTATAGTGTCCCTTAGGAAGATACCAAATAATGGTGCTGTAAAAAATAGGACAGTTGTTGTGAAAATAACTGATAAAAATAAAACTTATACTAAAAAAACCAATTCTAAAGGAAAAGTAGCCATTCCTATTAATTTTTTAGGAACTGCAAAAATAAAAATTAGTTTTGCTGGTGATGATATGTTCATCAAATCTTCAGCAAGCACTAATCTTACAGTTAAAAAAGGAACTACTTCCCTAAAAGATTCTGGTACTAATATAGGTCAAGGATCTAAATATGTAATTACTTTAAAGAATTCTGCAGGTAAAGTTTTAGCAAATAAAAAAGTTGTTATAAAACTTAACAATAAAACATATAATAAAACTACTGATTCCAAAGGAAGAGTTAGTTTAACTATGAGCCTAAAAAAAGGTTCTTATCCAATTGTAGTAAGTTATGCTGGAAATAAATATTATAATTCATCTAAATTGAGTAAAACCATTAAAATAGTTGACCCTTCAGTCAGTATATCAAAAATTATCACTGCAGCCAGGGATTTAAAAATCCGTGTAGAATACATTAATATACTGAATAAATCTTATAGTGTCACTATTGACAATAAGAAATACACAATTGATGAATTTGCATACCTTATGGCAGGAGCTTTAACCAATATTAAAAAAGGTTCAAATGCAAATGTGGTTATTAAGGATCTATCAAATAATTATAATTCCTCTGGAAGTAAAATTAGTGGTAAATTAAATAAGACAGAATACCTTAATTTAGCAAAAAATGTTACAGATTTTGTTAATGCCAATAAGCGTATTCCTAATTATAAGCCAACTAGTTTAGGAAAAATGGAAGCAAACCTTTATGTTTATGCTTTCACTGCCGCATTGGATTATTACGGCAGAAATAAAAAATTGCCTTCTTACGTAACAGTTAAAACCAGTTATGTTAGAGGAGGATATTCCATTTCCATTAGTCAAAATGGTAAGATTTTGAACTATAGGCAGATATTTGATTCAGATGAATTTGCAAAATACTTGAAAACAGGCGGTAAGTCTGCACTCAATGATGCAATTAAAAAGAAAGCTAAGGAATTAACCGCAGGATTGTCCAGTCCTAAGGCTAAGGCAAATGCTATCTTTGAATTTGTAAGGGATGATATCAGATACAGTTTCTATACAAATTCATTAAAAGGTGCATCAGGTACCTTAAGCTCTAGAAAGGGTAATTGCTGTGACAAGGCTAACTTGATTGTAGCAATGTGCAGGTCTGTAGGTATTTATGCAAGATATTCCCATGCAAAGAACTGTAAGTTCGCTAGTGGATTGAATACTGGACATGTATGGGCTCAGGTTTATGATCCAATATCCCAAACTTGGTATACTGCCGATGCAACAAGCCGCAGAAACAATTTGGGTCAAATCAATAATTGGAACACCAAATCCTATAATGAGCCTAAGAATTATGTGCTTATACCATTCTAGCTAATGGATAAAGAGATTAATTTATTATTTGATATAAATTAGAATAAAATTTTTATAGTTTTATTCTATCATTTTATTTTATTTTTTAATTCATTTATTCTATTTTTATTTTATATTTTATTTTCAATTTTCATTTTGATTTTTCCCAAATTATCTAATTTTATTTTCCAAACTCATTAGTATTTCATTAAGTTTAAATAATTTTAAATTAAAATCATTATTGTAGATTCAATATTTACTTTATAGTTATTTTTAAAAGTTAAAATTTTTTAATGATCATTATGGCAAAATATAAACGAGTAGCTGTTGGAGGAACATTCGACAAATTTCATTATGGCCATAGAAGCTTGATTGCCAAGGCTTTTGAAATTGGTGAAAATGTGGAGATTGGAGTCACCTCCAATGTTTTTGCATGCAAAAAGGAAGGGGACATAGATTCTTGTGATGTTCGTATGGCTAATCTGAATGAATTCCTAGGTACTAAATATGATAATTTTCATATTTCACGTTTGGATGATCCTTATGGTCCTACAATTCATGATGAAAACTATGATGCAATTGTCGTAAGTGAAGAAACAGAACCTACTGCTGTGAAAATTAATGAAATCAGGGTCAGCAAAGGCATGAAGCCATTGGATATTGTTGTTGTAAGCTTTGTATTGGCTGATGATGGCATACCTATTTCTTCCACTCGCATACGCCAAGGGAAAATCAATCAAAAAGGGGAGCTTATTTAATCAAGCTTGTTTTGAAAGTTTGAAAAAATTATCTTTTTTGTTTTTATTACTTTTTTGATAAGTATTAATTCTTATTATTTTTTATTCTTTTTTTATTACTTATTTTCTTAAGGGAATATCCTTTATTTTTAATGTAACTCATTATTTTTATTGTGTTCTGGATTTAAATTATTTAAATTAGGTATTTTTTAAAAAATCTGAAAATTTTAATAAATTTTTTGGAATTTCTTAAAATAAAATCGTTATGTTTATATATACATATCGCCAAATATAGTATTAAATATATTAAAATTATTTAGTATACTTTATATTATATAAAAATTATATATCTATTTAAGTGTGGGATTGTTATGATTTTTATTCAAAGAGATGGAAGTGAATCAAGAAAATTATCTTATGATAATAATGTATGTTTAGCATGTGGAATATGTGCTGACTCTTGTCCAACCAGCTCCTTGGCTTTAGGGGATGTTTTGGGTATTGCAAGAGGCCAAGCAGATGGAAACAAGCTGGCAATTGATGAGGACACTTGTGTAATCTGTGGTTTATGTGCATCTGCCTGTCCGTTTGGAGCTTTAGACTTTGAAATTAATGGAGAAAGTTCTAAAGACTTGGCTAATTATCCAACTTGGACTCATGAATCTGCAATTGATGAGGAAGCATGTGAATTCTGTGGAAGATGTACTGTGGCATGCCCTCAAGATGCAATCTTGTTCAAAAGGGAATTGCCAGATAGAAACGACTTGTTGAAAGGTGAAATTTCTATCAATGATGAAGAATGTATCTACTGTAGCGCTTGTGCGGAATTATGTCCTGCAGACGCAATCACTGTTGTAAATACTCCAGAGGCATGTTCCATTGAAGTTGATGAGGATAAGTGTGTCTACTGTGGAGTATGTAAAAGGGTATGTCCTCAAGAGGCAATCAGAACTGTATGTGTTACCTGTATGCACAGTGATGAAATTGAAAAACCTAAAATCACCGGTGACATATTCATTGGATCTGACTGCATTAACTGTGGATGGTGTAAGGAAATCTGTCCTGTAGATGCAGCTGAAGTCACAAAACCATTTGATGGTGAAATAACCACTACTGAAGAAGATTGTGTAGGTTGCGGTTCTTGCGTAGACCTTTGTGCATGTAATGCAGTTGTGCTTGAAGATGGAGTTTCCAAATTCAATGAAGAATACTGTGTATTATGTGGTGCATGTGCTAAAGTATGTCCTCAAGAAAGAATTGTTGTCAAGAGAACTGATATGAAATTAACTAATGTTTCATCAGCTTCTTGGAAAGCAACTTTAGAAAGATTAATTGATTAAATAAGCTTAATCATTTAATTTTTTTATTCTTAATTTTTTTTGTTTTATCAATTATCATATTTATAAAATAATAAATCTCCTTAACCTATAGTTTGCGGGGGTTTTCTATTTGTTAAAATAGATTTATTATTTTTTCTTTTTTTACTTTTTTAATCATTGTTTTTATTAGAGTTTTAATATTAATTTTTAGGATTTTTACCAGTTTTCTTTTTTGATTTGAATTATTATCTATTGTTTAATCTAATTTATTAAACAAAAACAGCCTTCCCTTAACAAGCGTCTGATTGAATAGGTCATTTATCTCTAAATTGATCTTATAGATATAAGTTCCACAGATGATTGAAATGACTAAAATGGATCCTATCAATAAGATTACTTCAACGCTTGTCTGTCCTCTATTGTCCTCTTTAAAACTTTCTAACTTTTTCATTTTTATTTACCATTAAAAATATATTTAAATCTATTTAATGCATTGCAAATCTAATAAATGCTGGTCACATTATTTCTGATTGAACTTATGTCCTGTGTGGCATTCAAACCGCTTGCATTATTGCTGAAGTAAGACCTGTAAATCAGCAGTCCTGCCAAAGCTATCACTATCACTCCTCCAAACAATAGGATATACTCTGCAGCGCCTTGGCCTGAATTGTCTTTTGAAATGGCTTTAAGATTGTTCTTTACAGTTTTTCTCAAGTTCAAAATCTCATTTTTCTTTTCATATTTTTCAAAAATCATGGTTTCACCTCAATTGTTTGTTAATATTTTTAATGGCTTATTATTTAAATATTGGCTTTTTTTCTAATTTAAATAACAATTTGAGGTTAATATTCTAAATAAAGTGTAATTTGATTGTTTTATGTAAATTTAATAATTATAATTAATTTTTTATTCTTTTTAAGATATTATAATCATTTTGAAATTTATGATTTCGATTCATTTTTTCATTCATCTTATAATTTTTCAGGATTGAATCAATCTTGAATTCTTGAAATTTCATCTCAGATTCCTTTTCACTTAAAAATTTTTAATTTAAATTGCCTATTCTTTCAGATTTTATTCAATTTTCTTTTTATTTATTTTTGAGGAAAAAATTATGATTATTTTTTTAGTTTAATAGATTTTTTATTATATTTTAGATTTTTTACTAATTTTTAGGTCTTTTTTTCAATTTTAAAAACAAAATTATATAAATGATTAATATTATAAATAAATATTAATAATGGTTAATTTATTAATTATATGCTTAATTGGCCATTTTTATTTGATTAAATTACTTAATATTTTCATAGGTGTGTATTCGTGGCAGATTCGTTAGATATATTTACTGGTATTTTACTGACAGTCATAGGATTGGTTCTGGTTTATGGGAGCATTATTTATCGCCTGATAGACTTGATTCTAATTATAGGTGTTCTAATTACCATTTTCGGTTTATACAAATTGCTTTCTGCATTCATTTTAAGATTATTGAATTCAAGAAGCTTCAATAGGAATTCAAGACGCAACAGATTGAATCAAAGGTCTAAAAACGACACTTTATCACGTGTAGTTGAAAGTGCTAAAGAGGTTGAAGACTTGGTCAATTCCAAATTGGATGGCAGTTCCAATTCAAAATCAAATTCCAAATCAAGATTGAAAACTCATGATGGATATTACTCCGATGATTTGGATGCTTCTTCCACAACTCTTGATGAGTTCTTGAACAATAATGCTGCAAAGGAGCCTAAATTGAAATTCGATGAACCGATAGATGAGTCAAAGCAAGTTCTTAAGACCAAACCAGTAAAAGAAGAAAAGCCGAAATTCAAGCTTCCAACCATAAGAAAATCCAACAAGCCTAGGAAAAGAAGCTACGGTTATTTGGAAAAGGATCAGGAGGAATCTAGCCCTGACACTGTTTACTTCACACCTAATTATGAAAAGCCTATGAAAGTTACCCGCAGGCCAAGAAGGAAATCTGAAACAATCAATCTGGCTGATGCCCCTAAAAGGTCCGAAGAGATTTCAAAGGCTTTGGCTAGCGTTGGAGATGCTGAGACTGTATATGATAACGAAGTGTCTGATGAAAGCTACAGCCTTATGCCTAAGACCATCGATGAGGAAATCATCATGCCTATTGATGAGATAGATTTAGATCCTCAAGAGGAGCCGGTCTATAATTTATCCCAATCTGAAAATACACTTTACAATAATGTTATTTATGATGAATCCGGTGAAGAGGAATTCATAACTCCTATCTATGCTGATGAAGGATACAGAGAGGAGCATGGCATAACCTACGATGATTATCAGGAAGAGGAGATTCCATCAGGTCCTGAAGATGGAGAAGACTTGGACTATATTGCTCCAGAAATAGCTATTGATGTTGAAAACTTGCCAAGACCAACATCCATTGCATCTACAAATCCAATAGCATCCAAAAAGGATGTTCATGCAAATCTGTCCAGGCCACATAAGAAGGCTGAAACTCGTGAGCTTCCTAAACCTAAGGCAAAGCCTGAGGAAATGCCTAAGCCTAAACCTAAGGCTGAAGATATTCCAAGGCCTATTCCTAAGGCACCACAATCTGACTTGGTTGAGGATACAGAGATTCCAAGCGTATCACAATTGGTTGATTCTCCAGAGGAAACCATTACAATAGATCCTAATGATCCGGAATCCCTACCTATTCCAAAATTATTGAATAGCTATGTCATTTGTGAAAAGGGAATCCTTACTTCCCAAGAGGCTTTTGAAGAGGTTGCAAATCATTCAAAAGAAGAGATATTGTTGGAGGCGCCTACCATTAAGGATATGGGTGACAGATTCCTGTCAAGCCTTTCAAAGACCAAATCAAGGGTAATCATCGAGGAATTCGATTTGGAAGACATTTCATATGTTCTCCTATTAAGCTCCCTCATTAAGAAAGGAGTTGAAATCAAGACCTTGGATTCTGTGGATTCATTTAACCTGATTGGAGACACATCTCATGCATTGTTGATATCAAACAGCATAGATCAGGATAATTTCGAATACGGTGCTGTTTATGAGGATGAGGAATCCGTTGAAAGCATTAAGGAATTATTTGAATCCTCCTGGAATTTGGCTAATGATTTGGATGTCAATGCACTTCTTGAGAATAGTCAAAGTTAATTATTATCAAAAGAATTTATTATTAAAATAATTTTTTTTCAAAATTAAATTTTTTATTTTTATTTTCTTATTCTAATTAAAAAAGGTGAAATTTATGGAAATTAGATGGTTAGGTCATTCTGCATTTGAATTAATCAGTGATGAAGGAGTAAAGATATTAGTCGATCCATTTATTAGCAATAATCCTGCCTGTCCACTTCCTGTTGAGGAATTGGAGGCAAACATTATCTGTATCACTCATGGTCACTCTGACCACTTCGGTGATGCAATGGAAATAGCCAACAAAACCAATGCCACACTTGTTGCAAACCATGAGATTTCATTATTCCTTGGAGAGCAAGGATTTGACTGTGTAAGCATGAACACTGGCGGTTCCGTTTCCATTCAGGGAATCAGAATAACCATGTTGGATGCAAAGCACTCCTCTTCAATTGACTTCACTGAGGAAATCCGTCCTGCAGGAGACCCTGGAAGTTTCCTATTCACTTTTGAAGATGGAACTAAAGTCTTCCATGCAGGAGACACTGGGCTGTTCTCTGATATGGAAAATGTCATAGGTAGAATCTACAAGCCGGACGTTGCGATGGTTCCAATTGGAGACAAGTTTACCATGGGCCCATTTGAAGGGGCTTTGGCAGCCATGTGGATTTCACCAAAAGTGGTCATTCCAATGCATTACAACACTTTCCCAGTCATTGAGCAAAATCCAGCAGTATTTTCCAATTTTGTAAAGCAACTCAATCCGGCTATTGATGTTGTAATCATGAATCCTTTGGAATATTACAAGGCTGATTTTGAAAAAGAGGATTAGGATTAATAGATAATTAATTCTAATTATTTTATTTTTTTATCTATTTTTGATTATTTACTTTATTTTTAATTTATTTTTAAAATGAGTTTTTTATTTAAATTTTTTTAGCTATTTTTATAAAAAAAGAATAGAAAATGGATTTAGACAATATTTTTATAAAAAAGAATTAGAAAATGGATTTAGACAAAATCACATTTTCCACTAGGCAATACCCTTACAACATCATCCAGACTCAATAGGTCATCCTCATTGATTCTGGATAATATCTCTTTAGCTATTTTTTCCTTTTTGGTATATCCAGGTTTTATGGTCACAAACTTATCGGCATATTTTTTCATGGCATCGGTCGGTCCGGCCATGATCCTTCTGTCGCCATCATATTCGACAATGCCTATGGATATCTCAAGTTTGCATCCCCTAATATAGTTTCTATGTCCACGAATTATAAATGCACCTTTTGGCACAAATTCACCTGAAACCGGTGTCTTTGAAACTTGGTCTGGCTCCACCCAATAGACGTCTTGAGATGTGAAGTTTTTCGACCAAGCACTTGAAAAGGAAGCTGAGAACTCTCCTAATTCTTTAAGCAAATTGTCATTTAATGAATCGGATGGAACTTTTGCTACAACTGAAGGAGCACCATGTATATCAGCATGCAAATAAATATCATTTTGTTCTAAATATTTCTTCACAACCGCTTCATTGGTACCTGCATCCCTTCCACAAACCACTAAAATTCCATCGCTTGATACGAACCATCTCAACTTTTCATACCACTTGAGATTCTTCTTGACTCTCTTCTGCGGAACCATGATATTGCTCATCGCCTTTTCCTTTTTGGCTTCCATATCTGCAAGCTGTCTTTTGGTGTTTTCAATGGCTATCAAGGCACCTTTGATTTTTCGCTTTGCCTTTTTGGCTTTTTCATAGTAGACTTCCGCATTGTCAGGTATTGACTTCTTGGAGTCAAGTGCAATGCTTACATCATCAATCCTCAATGTGATGTTTCCTAATGGATCCATGGATTCGAATATCTGTGCATCGGCCATTCCGGATTTCTTCGCATCCTTCAATGTCTTTCCTATTTCCTTCCATCCGTAGTCCTTTTCCCTTGCGCCTTTGATGACATTTAAAATGTTTTCAACTTGAACATAATTTGTGAATAATAGTTCCCCTTTCCTTTGGGAATCTTCAATTGTCTTTTCAAAGTTATGAAGTGTTTCTTCCTGCTTTTCAAGCCTTTTTGAGAACTTGGATACCTTCTTGTTCCATGCGGCTTCCTGAATGTCTGTGATCTCACTTTTGACTTTGGATGAGTAGAACTCATCACAGGCTTCATTGAAGCTTTCAAAGCTTTCCACTTCAAATCCTTCATATTGGCTTAATTCTATTGAAATAACATCTTCTTTAGCCTTGTATTTCTTGTCGGGATTCTCTTCCTGCAGCTTTTCAATCTCCTTTTGATTATTAACAATCATAGGCTTGAATTCCTTTTTCTCCAAAGGTTCAAAAAGAGTCTTCAATGAATTGAAAATGATACTGATCTCTTCTGCGCTCAATGCAGAACATGCAGTTTTCTTACTTATTTCAGTATTCAGCATTATCTCTTCAGCATATAAGCTTCCAAGACCGTTTGTAGCAAGAACTCTTACTATCTCTTCATCCTCTCCGCCAGCTATAATCTCCTTGAACTCTTCGATTGTCAATGTGATTGGATTGATTCCGTTTTCCTGAGGGAATATGTATTCCTTTTTGGAACTTATGTCCCTGTCGCTCCAATGCTTCCTCTTGAGAGGCAGCATGATTTCATTTGATTCATTTAGAAGGATGATGTTTCCCTGTGAAAACAGTTCTACGATAAGGGTGTAGGTCTCTTCCTTTTTCATTTTGATTTCCACAACCCTGTCAAAATTATGCTGTTCTATGCTGACTACATTGGCTCCCCTCACTATCTTTCTAAGAAGCATTGGGAAGCTTGGTGGCTGTTGAGGGTTTGTCAATGGATATTGGCTTAAATGGATTCTTTTTCCAGCTTGTATTACAAGGTCCAACCTTCCAGTTCCTGCCTTGTGGAATCTCATCACCACAGTGTCCTTGGTAGGTTGGAATGACTTGTCCACTCTTGCTCCAACCAGCAGATCATTTAATTCCTGACATATTGTGTAGATGTCAACATTTGTCATTGATTTCATATTTTATCACTTGAATAATTATGATCTAAATTAATTTTGTTTTTTAATTCATTTAAAAAGATTTTTCCAAAATCTTTTATATTGATAATTTTTCATATTTTTCATATTTTTATGCAATATTTTATATATTATATCAACTTATATAATTATAGTTATAGTTTATTTATATTTATTTTTTTTATTATTGGAGGAAAATTAATGGATGCTACTGTTAAAATCGTATCAATTCATATTGTTGCTGCAATAGTTGCAGCTCTTATATCTACTGCATTTACAACCGGAATGTTAGGATTTAAAAATCATGTATTCGCTTTTGTAGTAGGTTTGGTGATTCTTTATTTCATAGGACAGTTCTGTCAAAAAATGTTTGAAGGAGAAATAGAAGGGTTTTCCGCATGGCTATGGGATGGAATCCTTCCTTTCGGATTCTGCTGGTTCATCTTATGGACCATTTTAACTAATTATTTATAGATAATTAGTTCTCTTTTTTTTATTTTTCTTTATTAAATTTTTTCTAACTTTTTTTAATATTTTAACTATTTTTAAATTTTAATTTTTTTTATAATTTTAACTATTTTTAATATTTTAACTATTTTTATAATTTTGACTTTTACATTTCTTTTAAATTTTTATATTTTTTTAAATAGTTTACTTTATGAAAAATAGCTTATAAAATAGATTGAATTAAAAAATAAGATTATTAAATACGTAAAAAGAAAGTATATTATTGTTTTAAAAAAGAAAAGAAGTAAAAGAAAAAAGTATTTTAAATTAAAAAACTTTAATAAAATTCATCATCCTCATCGAATCCACCATAATCTGGGCTATCAGAAAGGTCAGATCCGCAGTTTTCACATATCAGTGCACCGACAGGATTCAGATGTCCGCATACATTGCATGTAATCATGTGTTCACCTCAAATTTATTTTTGATAAATTGATTAATTTTGATAAGATTCTAATTAATCCTTTTGTTACAATACGAATATCCAAATGATTACGAAGATAATTGCCACAATGAATGTTAAAGGAGCAATGATCTTGCTCACCGCTACAATGGAACTTATTGTAGAGATGAGTTCAGTGGAATTGTTTGGACCGAATGTCTTAAGGTTCAAGATTCTTTCCATATTTGTTCCGGCTTCCACAGGCTCCAAATCGTTAATGGCTTCCATTATTGAGAGCTTTACATAATCGATGATCTTTTCCTTCTCAACGGTTCCCACTGGATTGTATCCAGCAGAGAGAGTATTTACAGTATGGGTGTCGGTTGTCATGACTTCAATCTCATCAACGATATTCAACTCTTCCACAGCATTGAATATTGTTTCCCTAAAGCCAAGTTCCATATTGTTTGAGTCAAATAGCACATAAGCGGTTTTCTGTCCGTTCACCTCGATTACCATGGTCTTCATGCCGCTTTCACCAATTCCCTGTTGCTTGTCGAATCCGCCAAGGTCTGTGTAATAGCAGCCGATTTTGATGTCATGCTCAAGGTCCTTTGGCTCTATCAATTTGATTGTATCGATCAACTGGAAGAGTTCAGGATTTCCAGGGAAGACCTCTCCCTTTTCTGCGTTGAATGAGTTATGGCAATCAACCAGGATATTGTTTTCAGTGCCTAATTCCTTCTGGCTTTCTATCATTGCTGCAAGCCCTACGGCAAATTCTATATCGTCACTGCCTGATGGGGCGAATGTGGATAGCATAACTGTTCCATTATTAAAGAACTGAACGCCGACATTTGCCTTTTCATGGGAATATCTTATGAACTCGCTTGCCTTTGAGGAGTATTCCATATTGTACAAGGCCTTTCTTACGGCTTCCTCTATCTTGACAATCTCCTTGCTTGAAACCGGGTTGAAGTCATGGGTGGAAGGGCCATGGGCAACCATTGTAAAGGCATCGAAACTGTTTGCCAATATGGTTGGCATGTTGGAACCTCCGATGTCTCCAAGAGGTCCTGGGTGAACGCAAGGACTTATTAGCAATGCCTTGATGCTGCCGTCGAATCTTCTGAAGCTTGCAACTCCCACAAGTGTGTCAATGGCTTCACCGGCATTGTCAAACAATTCCTCAATTGTATTTGTCCCTTCATTCATATGCAAAATGAAATAACTTAGGATTTCCATTGCTCCGAATCCCAAGTTCTTTCTCATAGGAGACTCTACAACGCTGATGAATGCATAGATTGCTAGAAGGAAGATTAAACTTGCGATAATTACCTTGAATATTGTTGCAATATATCCTAGTGAAAATATATATTCAATATTGTTCAGGAAACTTGTAATGATAAGCAGTCCAATCATAAGCAATGGCTGGATGATTGAAATGATGAATGAATTGAAAAGCTTTATTCTGGTTGTGGCTAATATCACTAGAATATTGAATCCGAATGCAAAGACACAGCCGAATAGAATGGAGTTAAAGAACAAGTCCATCTGCAAAATGTGTCCGACAGCTGTTCCGATGATACTTACGACTCCAGCAAGGGTCATTGAAATCAATGCCAGGAATATGGAGTGCTTTGTCTTAAGGTTGATTCCCTTAAGTGAATCCACCCATAGCTGATCAGTGGAACCTGTTATGATTGCAGGAAGTCCGAAAACAACAAAACCGAATGCACCACCGTAGAAGAAGTTTTCCAATCCGCTTCCAACGCTAACCGGCTGAACTAAAAATAGAATAACACCTATGATGAAACTTGTTATAATTATCATTAGCAAGGAACTTTTAGCATTAGGCAATGTCCTAATCCATTTTGACAATCCCGCTACATTACTCATACTGGACATTAATAATCAACCTTTCCATTCAATAAAAATAAAATCAATGAAATATCATATTTAGATTATTCTCACATATAAAAATCTTATATATTAAAAATAATAAAATATATAATACTAATATTATAATATATGATGGTTTTTATATAAAACTTATACTATTTAATTATAATCTTTTATTAAAATTCTCGGTGACTTTATGATAGAATTGAATACACCAATTACTAATGATGACATTAACAGGCTAAAGGCTGGAGACGTCATTGCAATCTCCGGTCAAATATTGACTGCAAGAGACCAAGCCCATAAGAGAATCCTGGAAGAGGGAGCTCCAGTTGATATTGAAGGAGCGGTTCTATTTCATGCGGGACCTATCATTCAAGAGGAAAAGGATGAGGAAAATGGTGAAGATTCCGATTGCGAACCTAAATATAAAATGGTTGCTGTAGGTCCTACAACTTCCATGAGAATGAATCCATATGAAGCGGATGTATTGGATATGGGTGCAAAGATCATCATCGGCAAAGGTGGAATGGACGATTCTGTCAGGGAAGCCCTAAAGAGAAACAATGCGGTTTATGTTGTAGCTACTGGAGGCTGTGCGGCATTGTATGTCGATAAGGTCAATGAGATAAAGGGAGTCAATTGGCTGGACCTTGGAATGCCTGAAGCAATCTGGGACTTGGATGTCGATTCCTTCGGCCCTTTGATCGTTGCGATGGACAGCGAAGGAAACAGTCTTTATGACTGATGGTAAATATTTATATACTAATTGTTTTAAATATGATAATAATCTATATTAATTTAATTTGTTTATTTTAATTTTATTTTAATCAGATTATTTTTATAAGAAATTTATGATTTTTTGGTGATACAATGGCAGATATTGCAGAAGCAGCTGAAAAGAAATTAAAATCAAGAATTAGAAAATTAAAGAAATGCAATAAGGATGAAGAGGAAAAGGAAAAATTCTTCAACCAATTAGGTCTTTCCTTCACTATCAGTTTACCAACTAAAAACCCTGAAAAACAGGAAGACTTCATCATGCTATACACTAGTCCTGACGGAAGCATCGTTCACGCGGAATACGCATATTCCGAAGGTGAAGAGTTTACCCAAATGGACATCAATGAAAAGGATTTGAAGGTAATCATCGAGTCATTCGCTGATTTCGAATTAAGTCTTTTAGACTAATTTCATAAGATAATTCTATTCATTTGAATTATTTTTTTCTTTTTTTATTTTAATTTTTTATAGATAAATTTGCTTATTTTAATTTAATTTTTTTAATATTTTCAATATTTTCAATATTTTCAACCGATATTAATTATAATCAAAAGGTTTTATCATGATTGTCAATAATTCATTGGACGAAGTTAGGAAAAGGGAATCAGCCTTAAAGATCATTAAGGAAATTATAAACAATAAGGGCAGAGATTCCTTATATGATGTCACAGGCCTTTCCGGAGGATTCATAGCAAGCGATGAAGAGTTGAATCTCTTGGAGACCTATGTCGGACCGGCTATCTTTGAAGATGAGCTTCAAGTTGTGGGAAAGGAGCATCTTGGAGGGGAGAAGGTCTTGGCAGTAAACAGGACAAGCTCCGGAATCCTGGCAAGCATATTGGCATTGGTCGGGGAAGGTTCCCATGTCAGTCATTTCTTAGCTGAATTTCCTGCACATCCATCCATTCCAAGGTCATGTGCAATTGTTGGAGCAAGCTACAGTGAGTTCATTGACATTGAAAAGTTTACAATTCCTGATAATACATCTTTAGTTGTTGTAACAGGCTCTACAATGGACCATAAGGTGATTGATGAGGAATTGTTCAAGAAAGTCATTGACATGGCTCATGAAAGGGACATTCCAGTCCTTGTGGATGATGCTTCAGGTGCAAGGCTTAGGACTGCAGTCTTCAATCAGAGGAAAGCCACAGAGCTTGGGGCGGATTTGGTTGTCACCAGCACTGACAAGCTGATGCCTGGTCCAAGAGGAGGATTGATGGCAGGTAAAGCGGAATGGATTGACGAGATAAAGGTCAAGGCCAATCAATTCGGTCTTGAGGCTCAACCTCCATTGATATTGGCTATGGTAAATGGAATAAGGAATTATACTGAAGAAAACCTGATTAGGGCAATCTCCAGAAAGGATGAATTCTTTGATTTGCTTAGCAAAAAGTATGAAATGTTTGAAAAGACACCAACTGGAGTTATGGTAAGTGAGGATTCTTTAAAAGATCAGTTGGAAAAATTGGATATTGAAACAGAGCTATCAAAGAAGGATTGCTGTTTCCTATGGGCTATGGTTTTATTAAGGGATTATGGTGTCATCACAATACCTGCAGTGGGAATGCCTGGTGCATCTGCTACAATCCGCATTGATTTATCCACACAGGATGTAATCGATATGGACTTGAATGAATTCTATGAGAAAATAGATGGTTCATTTGAGAAATTCCTCAAAATTTCACAAGATGCAGAAAAGTCAAAAGAGATTATATTTTACTAAACAATTAAGAACTCTTTAATAGTTCTTAAAAAGACTTATTTTTGATATTCTTATTTTAAAAAAAGAGGTAATAAAATGAAAAATTAATTTTCATTTTATTTTATTTTCAATTTAAAGCACTATTTTTGTTTATTTTAATTAAATTAAAAATTAATTATTTTTTATTTATTCGACGGTTCTAAGCTCACCTGAAATGATCTTTTCAAGTGCACCGTCTTGTCTTTCAATGATCAAGCTTCCTTCGTTGTTGATTCCAACAACGTAACCTTGGGTGATCTTTCCACCGGTTTGAGTAATGTTCACATATTTTCCAATGGTGTCTGAAAGGTCTCTCCAGTCCTTGAGGATAGTTTCAATCTCACCATCCTTGTATAATTGATAGACTTCCTCAAACTCATTCAGGAAAATTGCAATGAGTTCATTCTCATCAACTTTAGCAGGCAATTCCTCTGTTAGGGTAGTTGTACCAATCCTAATGTCTTCAGAGAAGTCTTCCAATTTAAGGTTGCTGTCGATACCTATACCGACTACAACCCAGTCAATCTCATTGAAGGTTGCATTCACTTCAGTTAGAACTCCAGATATTTTCTTTCCATGAATCAAGACGTCATTTGGCCATTTGATTCTGGCGTCAACACCTAAAGATCTTATTGATTTGGCTATTGCCACTCCGGTTGCCAAAGTTATCAATCCGATTCTTGCAGGAGGAACTTTAGGCCTTAATAAAAGAGACATCCATATTCCCCCTTCAGGAGCTTCCCATTTCTTGCCTAATCTGCCTCTGGCATTTGTTTGAATTTCAGAAACCATCACAGTGCCTTCTTCCGCACCGTGATTTGCCAGGAATTTAGCTATTGAATTGGTGGAGAACACTTTTCTAAAACAAAGGATTTCCTTGGCCAATTCTTCTGTTTCAAGGTTTTCAAGAATCTTTTCCTTTGTAATGTGTTCAGTCTTTCCAAATCCCAATTCCTTAATGGATTCTTCAATATATTCATCATTGATTAAGTCTAAACGTTTAGCTTCTTCCTCTGAGATTACATTTTGGCTAAGCAAGAGCTTTATCATTTCCTTTTTCATAATAATCACTTAAGATATGATTTTCAGTTTTAAGTTCTTTTTAATTCTTATGATTTTCAGTTAATTTTTATTTCTTATGACTTTTAGTCTTTTTCTGTTGTTGAGCTTGAGCTGCATTGAAATAAGTTCCAACACTTGCAGAGATTGCTGCAATTTTCTTTCCAGGCATAAAGGTGGATTTCATACGATTTACCATCTCTAAATCCTCTTCAATGACCTTTTCCATTTCCGCATCAATCCATTTCTTGTGCTCATCCACAAAGTGGGTGTGCAAGTCACCGGCAAGGAATGATTCGTTTCTTAAGATTGCCTTATGGAATGGAATGGTTGTCTTTACACCTAAGATGATATATTCGCTTAATGCCCTTTTCATTCTATTGACTGCATCGTTTCTTGTACGGCCACTGGTGATTAATTTTGAGATCATGGAGTCGTAGAATGTTGGAATGGTATAGTTCATGTAAACTCCACTGTCTAAACGCACACCAGGTCCACCAGGGGATCTGTAACCGGTAATCTTACCAGGGTTTGGCGCAAAGTCAGCAAGTGGGTTTTCAGCATTGATACGGCATTCGATAGCATGTCCCACCACTTCGATGTCGCTTTGTGAATATGCCAATTCCTCTCCAGCAGCTATTTTGATTTGTTCTTTGATTAAGTCAGTATTGGTTACGATTTCGGTAATTGGGTGTTCCACTTGAATACGTGTGTTCATTTCAAGGAAGTAGTATTCTCCATTGTCATAAAGGAATTCCACAGTTCCTGCACTGTTGTATCCGATGTATTCTGCAGCCTTTACTGCACTTTCACCCATCCTTTCTCTCAATTCTTCAGTCATGATTGGGGAAGGGGCCTCTTCCAATAGCTTTTGATGTCTTCTTTGGATGGAACATTCCCTGTCACCTACGTGAATGGCGTTTCCATATTCGTCAGCCAATACCTGAAATTCTATGTGTCTTGGTCTTTCCAGGTATTTTTCAATGAATACTGTTCCGTCTCCAAAGTTCTTCAAAGCTACGGATTGTGTCGCTTCAAGTGCACGTACAAGTTCATCTTCCTCATAAACCGCACGCATACCGATTCCTCCACCACCTGCAGATGCCTTGATGATTACAGGATATCCGATCGCTTCAGCAATTTCCTTTGCCTCTTCAACGTCTGAAACTCCCTTTTCGGTTCCTTCAATAACTGGAACTCCTGCCTTCTTCATCAATCTTTTGGAAGTGATCTTGTCTCCCATCTGTTCAATGGCATCTCCACGAGGTCCAATCAGTTTCATTCCATGTTTCTCACATTGAATTCCAAGTTCAGGATTTTCAGCCAAAAATCCATATCCTGGGTGAATTGCATCTGCTCCAGTATCAATTGCAGCATTTATGATTTTTTCAATGTTCAAATAAGACTGGCTTGGAGAAGGGTTTCCCAAAGGAACGCTTTCATCTGCATAATTAGTATAAAGAGAAGTTTTATCAGCATCTGAGTATACTGCTACACTTTTCATGTCCAATTCCCGACATGCTCTCATGATACGTATAGCAATTTCTCCCCTATTTGCAATAAGTACTTTTTCAAACATGTTATACCTCTTTTTAATAATTTAAATAATGCTTAAAGTTTATGATAAAAAATATTGATTATCATTTATCAATCTTATATTATTTATCAATCATTATATTATTATATATGAATAATATTAATATTAAATTTTATGATTATTAATTCAATCAAGTTGGTATTGAAATTTATTTTTAAAAATAATATTAAAAAAATCTAAAATCAAAATATTAAAAAAAGTATAAAAATAATATTAAAAAAAATCTAAAATCAAAATATAAAAATAAAATTATAAAATAAAAATATAATATATATTATTATAATTATTTTCTCTTCTGTGATTCTTATGAAAATTTCAAAAAAGAAACATCTTGAAATGATTTTGGAAAATGTTCCCAAACATCCGAATCCAAAGGTTGATCTTGAACAGTACTCCACACCTGCAACAATAGCTGCAGATTTGGTGTGGAATGCATATGGTCTAGGTGACATCAAGGGCATGAACATTTTAGACATTGGATGCGGCACTGGAATATTTGCAATTGCATCCTCACTTATGGGTGCAAGCTATTCATTAGGTGTTGACATTGATGAGGAATCCATAGCTTTGGCAAAAATCACTCAAAATAGCATATCTAATCAACATGATATAGATATCACTAATACAAATTTCATAGTTGGTGACATCAATTCATTTAATTCAATAAACGATTTATTAGATGGCAATGATTATGAAAATATTAATGATAATGCAATGTCATTAAATAAATTTGACACTCTCATTCAGAACCCACCTTTTGGCTCTCAAGAGCGAGGGTCAAGACATGCAGACAGGAAGTTTATGGAATTTGCAGTTGCAAGTGCTGAAGTGATCTATTCATTCCATATGAAAAATACTGAAGAGTTTGTAATTGACTACTATAGAAATCTTGGTGCTGAAGTTACACACAAGTTGGTCTATAAATTTCCAATACCAAAAATTTATGATTTTCATACAGATGAATCTCGTGATGTGAAAGTTGTTGTATTAAGAATTGAGAATTTTAAAGAATAAATTTTAAAAATATTTTTAATGAATAAACTTTAAAGAATAGACTTTAAAGAATAAATTTTAAAAAATTATCCATATCATCTAATTCTGGGGAGACCATGAAAGTAGAAGACCTTTACTCTGTATTCAAATTCATTGCTTCAAGGAAACTGAAAGCTCTTGAAAAGGATGACGGCTGGAGGAGCGATTGGAAGGAATATCATTTGAGAAATCTGGCCAGTCCCTACTATGAAGATGTCTTCGTAGATGAATTCAGAGAGAAACAAATGAAAAGGGGAGATCTTGGAAGATTCAGGTCCACACTTGAAAGCTTGGATTTCATGCTATGCTGGATTTTTCTTGGAGCGACACCTGAAGACTACTTTTCAATGCTCTTCAATAGGAAGGGATGGCTTTGGAGAAATCATCATGTGACTAAAATCAGAATGAGGTTTCTTAAGCGCAAGTTCAATCAGGATTCAAAATCCCGCAATCTCTTGGATGACAAGGCAAGTTTCTATAGGCATTGGCAGGAGCATCTCCATAGGAAATGGTGCATTCCTAATGAAATCTCCTTTGAAGAGTTCGAAGATAAATTCAAGGATGTAAATTCCCTCATCGCTAAGAAAAGGCAAGGATTCGGCGGAAAGGGAATAATCTTCTTTGACATGAATGAATGGGATTTGAGAAGTGTATACGATAAGATCATATCCGAGACAGATGATTACATAGTTGAAGAGTACCATAGTCAGACAGGATGGCTTCATGATGTAAATCCCTCTTCCTTGAATACAATACGAGTTGCCACAATATCCATAAACGGAAAGACCGATGTAATCTTTGCATATCTTAGGGTGGGGATTGAAGGGGCCCATGCCGATAATCTCCATAGCGGAGGAATCAGATTTCCTATAGACCATCATACAGGCAAGATTCTAAAAGGGATGAACTATCAAATTTGCGATGTGGAGGCTCATCCAGATTCAGGGATTCCATTATATGGTGAGACCATTCCAAAATGGGATGAGATTGTAGAGTTTTGTAGGAATGCGCATGATTTGGCTCCGGAAAGTCTTAATCTGGTCGGTTGGGACATATGCTTGGATGAGGATGACATGTTCCTCATTGAAGGAAATTCAGGTCCCGGTTTTCCCCCAATAGACAATCCTCATGATGATTGGTGGAGGGATATGGGGAATTACCTTTCACAGCTGGAAGCCAATAATCCATAGGCTTGTTTAAAAAACTCCATGGATTATTTTAAAAATCACTTTTTTTAACAAAACCTTTATATACTATAAATAACTTAAATATTACTAATCTATATGTCTACAGTATGTAATTTATAAGAAATTTTAAATTTTTTATTTAATTTTCATGATTTATTGGTATTGAACATAGTGTCTAATGTTAAATATCAGTGTAAAGAATCAATTTTCATAGGTTTTTTGATGGTTTAGCTTGGGCTATGTTTTATAACTCGTTAAATCGTGCAATCATGAATTTATATTTTCTTATTTTTTATATTCGGATTATATTCGGTAATTTAGTTCTCTTTTTGACTAAATGCTTTATGATCTATGTATGCGTATGGATTAGAAATTAAAATTTGATAATATGCAAAACAATAAAGTATCAGTCTTTATACCGAATTCATTCCTTGCAGAAACCAAGGACTTAAAATTGAAGACTTCAAAAGTCGGTTTGATTGGAAGGGCTTTGGCTCTCTTTGAAGTGGATGAAGTCGTGATTTATAAAGATCTTTCAATTCCAGACAGTGAACAAAATGATGATGGAGATTTCATAGCAGAAGTTCTTCAATATATGGACACTCCACAGTACCTTAGAAAAAAGGCAATTCCAATCAAGGCTGAATTGCGTCATGTAGGAATATTGCCTCCTTTAAGAGTGCCTCATCATCCTGTTGGAAAGCCTGAACTTGGCGATTACAGACAAGGATTCACTGTAAAAAGGAACAAGAAAGGCACCTTTGTAGATATAGGTATGGATAAATTGGCGTTTTGCAAAGAGCAGCTTACAGTTAATAAGATATTTTCCTTTAAAATTGTTAAGTTTGCCAAAGAGGTAATAGTCACACCTGATGAACCAGATGACATTTACTGGGGATTTAAGACATTATCTACAAATAAAGGTCTTAAAAATAGCTTAAAATTAGTTAATCCCGACTTTGTGGTTGAGACTACAAAGTATGCAGATACAATCGATACTATTTTTGACGAATTGAAATCTAAGGTGGAAAGTTCAAATCATATAGCTATCGTGTTCGGAGGACCATATTCTTCAATAAGCGAGAATGTGGAAAGTTCCAAGTGGGAAACTATAAAGTTAAATACAATTCCGCGTCAGGGAACAGAGACCGTAAGAACCGAAGAAGCTGTAATTTCAACTTTAGCTATTTTCAATATACTTTAAGCCGATAGTTCATTGTTGGCTTCCGCATTTACGTAGCGTCAATACGTAATATTATAAATACATTAAAAAAACATATAGATCTAAGCTTTAGCTATTGTCAGCTTTAGCTTTCAAGGATTTGCTTTATAATTAGACACTATAAAGTTTGCTCCCCAACGGAGATATTTCATAATGCTATGAAATAAGTTATGAAGCTTTGGCAGCTTTATAATAAATCTTTGAGAAGTACATAAACAAGTTTGAGCTTGTTTTTCACGTTTATCTAGCTTTATTTAGCTTATATGCTGTTTAATTTTTGCCTCTACAGTCTTAATCTAGATATTTTTATTTAAAGGTAGACTGTATGCCCTATCTAGATATGATTAGGAGACTGTATGCTAAATTATTAACATAAACTGAATAATCAAGTTTAAACAGTGTAGAATTTTAGCAATTTGACTAAAAGAGCAAATATAGCTATTTATTCTGAGATTTGTTGATTCAAAATCTATTTTAAAATTAGACACGTTAAAATAATTTTTGGAATTCAATGAATCAAAATTTGTAAAGAATCTATTTAAATAGATAAAATATTTTAAATAATTTAAAACATTTTAAAAAATTTTAATAGATTAGACTGATTAATTATAGGAAAAATTATAGAAACGGAGGAAAAAAATGGTAAGACATCACCAACCAAGAAAAGGTTCTGTGGCATTTAGCCCTCGTAAGAGAGCGGCTAAGGAAACTCCAAGAATCAAAGCTTGGCCAAGTAATGAAGAACCAAAACTTTTAGGTCTTGCAGGTTACAAAGCAGGTATGACTCATGCTATGGTTGTAGACACTGACAAAAACTCTCCTTCCAACGGTATGACTGTTTTCACTCCTGTAACTGTTTTGGAAGTACCACCCCTTGTAATCATGGGGATAAGATCATACGAAAAAACTGCTCATGGACTTAAAGCTATCACCGAAGTTATTGCAGATAATTTGGATGAAGAGCTCTCTAGGAAAATCACTCTTCCTAAGGACTATGATAAATCTGAAGCTATTGCAAAAATACAAGACGCTTTAGAAAAAACCGAAGAAGTTAGAGTTTTAGTGCACACTAACCCTAAGATGGCTAGCGTACCTAAGAAAAAACCTGAAATCTTCGAATGTGCATTAGGTGGAAGTTCTGCTGAAGAAAAATTAAATTACGCACTTAATTTATTAGGTGAAGAAGTCAGAGCAAGCGATATCTTTAATGAAGGACAATATGTAGACGCTATTGCAACCACCAAAGGAAAAGGTGTCCAAGGGGTTGTAAAAAGATGGAATATTAGAATTCAATACGGTAAAGCTATGAGAAGTGGAAAAGGAAGACACGTAGGTTCCATTGGTCCTTGGTCTCCTGAAAGAACTATGTGGACTGTTGCACAAGCAGGTCAAATGGGATACCACAAAAGAACCGAATTCAATAAGAAAGTCCTCAAGATCGGAGATGTGTCCGAAGTGGATGCAGTCAACCCTGATGGAGGATTCATCAGATACGGTTTAGTTAAAAACGACTATGTCTTAGTCAAAGGTTCAGTCCCTGGCCCTACTAAAAGATTAGTAATTCTTAGACAAGCTATCAGACCTAAGAAAGCTGATGAAGCAGCTCCTCAAATCGAATTTATCAGTACTGCTTCAAAACAAGGTGTATAAAGAGGTTAGAAAATGAAAGTTAATGTTTATTCAATTCAAGGGGAAGTGAAAGAGGAAATCGAACTTCCTGCTATTTTTAATGAAGAATACAGACCTGACCTTATTAAAAGAGCAGTTCTTTCTGCTCAATCTGCTAGAATCCAACCTTGGGGTAATGACCCTATGGCAGGTAAAAGAACTTCTGCAGAATCTTGGGGATCTGGTAGAGGTGCAGCTATGGTACCTAGAATCAAAAGCGGTGCTAGAGCAGCATTCGTACCACAAGCTAAAGGTGGAAGAAAGGCTCACCCTGTAAGAGCTGAAAAGAATCATTTCGAAAAAATCAACAACAAGGAAAGAAGATTTGCAATCAGATCCGCTGTTGCAGCTACTACCAATGAGGAATTAGTGGCAGGCAGAGGCCACAAGATTGAAAATCTTGAACAAGTTCCTATTATTGTTGAAGATGATTTGGAAACTGTTAAGACCGCTAGTGAAACTCGTGAAATCTTCAAGGCATTAGGAGTTTACGATGACATCATCAAGGCTAAAAACAGTAAACATATAAGAGCAGGTAGAGGAAAGACAAGAGGACGTAAATACAAATCCAGTAAAGGACCATTAGTAGTTGTAGGTGAAGACAAAGGCATCAACTTAGGTGCAAGAAACCACGCTGGTGTTGAAGTTGTAACTGCAGAAAACTTAAATGCTGAATTATTGGCACCTGGTACTCATGCTGGTAGGTTAACTATTTATACTAAGTCCGCTGTTGAAAAATTAGGAGGATTATTCCAATAGATTCTACAGAAAGAATCTGTTAGGTATAAAGAAGGTGGATATTTATGGATCCTTATAAGATTATTGTTAAACCTCATGTTACTGAGAAAACTATGAATTTAATTGATCAAAACAACGAACTTGCTTTTGTTGTCAGAAGAACATCTACAAAAGCTCAAATCAAAAAGGCTTTTGAACAGTTATATGACCAAGAAGTGGCAAGAGTAAACACTCACATCACTTCCAAAGGTGTAAAATTAGCTTATGTCAAACTTGTTGAAGAAGGCGAAGCTGAAGATGTAGCTGTTAAAATGGGAGTATTCTAAGGAGGATTGATTATGGGAAAACGATTAATACACCAACGTAGAGGAAGAGGAACTCCTGCTCATCGTGTTGCTTCTCACAGATTCAAAGATAAAATCCAATACAGAGCATACGATGATTTAGAAAAAGAAGGTAGTTTAAAAGGTAAAGTTGTAGAAATCATTCACGACCCTGCAAGAACTGCTCCTATCGCATTAGTTAAATTCGAAAATGGTGAAAAAAGACATATTTTAGCTCCTGAAACCATTCAAATTGATGATGATATCGAATGCGGTATTTCAGCACCAATCAGTTTTGGTAACACTTTACCACTCGCTGAAATCCCTGAAGGTACTCCAATCTACAATATTGAAAACAGACCAGGAGACGGAGGTCGTTTCGTAAGATCTTCCGGAACTTATGCTTCTTTGATTACTCACGATGCAACTCAAGCTGTTGTAGAGTTACCATCTGGTGAATTGAAATCATTCCATCCTCAATGCCGTGCAAGTATCGGTGTTGTAGCAGGTGGAGGAAGAAAAGAGAAACCTTTCCTCAAAGCAGGTGTCAGATGGCATGCTTATAAAGCTAAAGGTAAGAAGTTTATGACTGTTAGAGGAGTAGCAATGAACGCTGTTGACCACCCTCACGGAGGAGGTAACAGACAACACCCAGGTCGTCCAACTACTATTTCAAGACACGCACCACCTGGAAGAAAAGTCGGTTCAATTGCAGCTAAACGTACTGGAAAAAGAAGATAATTTAAGGAGATGTGTCATTGGCTAGAAAAATATTTAAATACAGAGGATATACTATTGAAGAATTAAAAGAAATGTCCTTGGATGAATTTATTGAACTTTTACCAGCAAGACAAAGAAGATCCTTAAAAAGAGGATTCTTACCAAGACAACAGTCTGTGTTGGATAAAATGAGAAAATTACAGAAACAAGATAAAAAAGGTGGAAAACCAGTAGTAGTTAGAACTCACTGTAGAGACATGATTGTAATTCCTGAAATGGTAGGAACCACTTTCGGAATCTACAATGGCAGAGACTTTGTTGAAGTAACCTTCACCCCTGAAATGTTAGGTTGCTTCTTTGGTGAATTCGCACCAACCAGAGCAAGAGTTCAACATGGTGACCCAGGTATGGGAGCTACTAGATCATCTATGTTTGTACCACTTAAATAAGGAGATTAAAACATGGCTAAAAACAAATACGCTTACAATAATAAAGATGCTGACGAATCCAAAACAGCACGTGCTATGGCAAGATCCCTTAAGGTTTCCCCAAAACACTGTGTGGAAATTTGTAGTGCAATTAGAGGCATGGATGTTGCTAAAGCAAAAGCATACTTAAATGATGTAATTGAAATGAAAAAAGCTGTTCCTTTCAAAAGACACAACAGAGATGTTGGTCACAGAAAAGGCATGAAAGGTTGGGCTGCTGGAAGATACCCTGTAAAAGCTTCTAAAGCAATTTTAACTGTTATTGAAAATGCTGAAGCAAATGCAGAATACAAAGGTATGGACGTGGAAAACCTTAAGATCGAACATATCTCTTCCCACAGAGGTATGGTCATTAGAGGAGCTAAGCCAAGAGCATTTGGTAGAGTAACTCCATTTAACACTCCAACTACCCATATTCAAATAGTTTTAGTGGAGGCTTAAATAATGATAGAAAAAGATTTCGTTACAGAAGGTCTCAGAAGAACCAAAATTGATGAATATTTAGAAAAAGAACTCGAAAGAGCAGGTTACGGAGGAATGGAAATCCAAGTTACTCCTTTAGGAACTATGGTTATCGTATATGCTGAAAGACCTGGTATGGTAATTGGTAGAGGTGGAAAAACCGTAAGGGCAATTACTCAAAACCTTAAGACCAAATTTGATTTGGATAACCCACAAGTTGAAGTTAAGGAAGTGGATGTTCCTGAATTGAATGCTAGAATCATGGCTTCCAAAATAGCAAACATGCTCCAAAGAGGAATGCACTTCAGAAGAGTTGCATATTCCACTATCCGTAGAATCATGGGTGCTGGCGCTCAAGGTGTAGAAGTAACTATATCCGGTAAAATCAGAGGTTCCAGATCTGCTGTAGCCAAATTCACTGAAGGTTACATTAAGAAATGTGGTGAACCTGCAACCAAATTCGTAGAGGAAGGATTTGCAACCGCACCTTTAAAACCTGGTGTTTTAGGTATTGTTGTCAGAATCATGCCTCCTGAAGCAGTATTGCCTGATAAAGTAGATATTCTTGCTCCTATTGCAGAACCTGTAGAAGAAATTGTTGAAGAGGAAGTGGCTGAAGAAGTCGAAGCTGAAGATGAAATCGAAGAAGTAGTCGAAGCTGAAGAAGATCTTGAAGAATTGGAAGAAATCGAAGAGGCTGAAGAGGCTGAAGAAGATCTCGAAGAACTTGAAGCAGCTACCGAAGATTCCGAAGAGGAATAAATCTTTAAGGAGTTGAGAAAATGGCAATTTTAAGAAGTAAAGAAATTTGGGAAATGGAAATTGAGGACATCGAAGAAAAATTAGTTGAACTCAAAGCTGAATTGGCTAAAAACGTTTCCAAAAGTGCTGCTGCAGGTGTTAATGAAAACCCTGGTAAAATTAGAGAACTCAAAAGGACTATTGCTCGTGTTCTTACAATTATGAACCAAAAACAGAAGGAGAATTAAATGTCAAAAATCTGTGATGTATGTGGTCTTCCTGAAGAACTTTGCGTTTGCGAGGAAATTGCAAGAGAAGTTCAGTCTGTAAAAGTGTTTACAGTAAGAAGAAGATTTGGAAAGCTTATGACTATTGTCGAAGGAATAGATGAACATGATATAGATATTAAGGAACTTACCAAGACTCTTAAGGCAAAATGTGCCTGCGGTGGTACCGCTAAGAAAGGTCAAATTGAGCTTCAAGGCGACCATAAGGCAAGAGTCAAGGAAGTCTTATCTGAAATGGGATTCTCTTCCGACACTATTGAAATCAGAGATTCTGATAAGAAATACAATAAGAGAAGAAGACGTTAATGTCATAGGTTAAATCTTTAATTCACATACTGAGGCTTAGAATGATAAGCTCAAAAAATATATTCTATCATGAATTAATTGGGTTAGAACTTAAAGTTGTTGACAGTTCCAATCCCTCTTTGATAGGCCTTTGCGGAACTGTTATTGATGAAACCAAAAAAACTTTGAGAATTGAGATTAAAGAGAAGGTTCATGGTGAAGACTTAAGTTCTAATCGGAATGATTTTAATTTTATTTATAAGGAGAAATTAATTCAGAAAGATGTTTCTGTATTTCAATTTAAGGTTCCAGATGGAACCATAGTTGAAATTGATGGTAAAATATTGTTGAATCGTCCTGAAGATAGGATAAAAAAAAGATATAAAAAAATTTAATGGTGATAAAATGGTTGGTCTTAATGTTAAGGAACCAGAAACTAAATGTGATGATCCTAACTGCCCTTTCCATGGTACTTTATCTGTTAGAGGACAAGTCCTTGAAGGTGTTGTTACTACCAATAAAGCAGAAAGGACTATTACTGTGGAACGTAGTTTCTACAAGTTCATTAGAAAATATGAAAGATACGAAAAGAGAAAATCAAGAATTAATGTTCACAAACCAGATTGTCTTGATGTAAAGATTGGTGACGCTGTAAAGATAGCTGAATGTAGGCCATTAAGCAAAACCAAACATTTTGTATTGGTTGAAGTAAAAGGTGATGATTAGAATGAAACCTACTACATCCAGCGTAACAAAAGCTTTGCCGATTGGTGCAAGACTTCAATGTGTTGACAATACCGGTGCTCGTGAAATCGAAATTATTTCCGTAAAAGGATTTAAAGGTGTCCGCAGAAGACTCGACGTAGCTGGTGTCGGTGACATGGTAGTTGCTTCCGTTAAGAAAGGAACTGCTGACATGAGAAGAGAAGTTGTCAATGCAGTTGTTGTAAGACAGAAGAAAGAATACAGACGTGCTGATGGTCTTCGTGTAAAGTTCGAAGACAATGCTGCAGTAATCATTACTCCTGAAGGAGTATTGAAAGGTTCTGAAATCAGAGGCCCTGTCGCTAAAGAGGCTGCTGATAAATGGCCTAGTGTAGGCAGTGCAGCAAGCATATTGATTTAAGTTTATGGTGATTAAATGTCAATTCAACCAAGAAAACAAAGAAAAGCTCTCTACACTGCTCCTTTACACATTCGTCGTAAAATCATGAGTGCTAACTTAAGCAAGGATTTAAGAGCAGACATTGGTAAAAGATCTTTACCAATAAGAGTTGGAGACAAAGTTCAAGTTGTTCGTGGTGACTTTAAAGGTCATGAAGGAAAAGTTGAATCCGTCGATGCAAAAAGATACAAGGTTACCGTTGAAGGAGTTACCTTAAGCAAACCTGACGGAAATGCTGTATTGCTTCCTATCCACCCATCCAACTTGATGATTATTGAAGCTGATTTAAAAGATGAAAGAAGATTAAATATGGAGGAATAAGATGGCAAAAATGGGATCTAGAAAGCATCTTAAAAGGTATAAGGCACCTAAAAGCTGGCCTATCCATCCAAAAGAAGACACTTGGACAGTAAAACCTGCTCCTGGTTCACATGCCATTAAGGATTCTTTACCTTTACTCGTTATCATCAGAGACATTTTAGGTCTTGCTGATAACTCCAGAGAAGCAAAAAGAATCATTAATACCGGTAATGTATTAATCGATGGAAGAGCTGTAAAAGATTACAAATTCCCTGTCGGTTTTATGGATATCCTAACCATTCCTAAAACTGAAGAAAATTACAGAATCCTTTTAGATACTAAAGGAAGATTAACTTTACACCCAATTTCTGCAGAGGATGCAAGTTTCAAATTAGCTAAAATAGTAAACAAATCTACTATCAAAGGCGGAAAAACCCAATTGAACCTTCACGATGGTAGAAACGTTTTAGTTGATGATGATGCATATGCAGGTCAAGATGTTGTATGTATCGGTTTACCTGAACAGGAAATCAAGGAAAACTTCAAATTTGAAGATGGAGTGGTCGTACTTGTTACTGGCGGTAAGCACACCGGTGAACTTGGTAAGATCAAAGAAGTCATTGTGGACGAATCTTCCAAGCCAAATACTGCAATTATCGAAAAGGCAAATGGTGATTCTTTCTTAACCTTAAAAGAATATGCATTTGTAATTGGTAAAGACGAACCAGCTATTGATTTATTGGAGGTTAACCAATGAACCCAATGAATGAAGTAATCATTTCCAAAGCTACCATCAACATTGGTGTTGGTGAAGCTGGTGAGAAATTATCAAGAGCTATGACTCTTATTGAAAACATGACTGGTCAGACTCCTGTCAAAACCTATTCAAAAGTCACTAACCCAGAATGGGGTATCAGAAAAAGACAACCTATTGCATGTAAGGTCACTCTCCGTGGAGAAAAGGCTGAAGATGCAATTAAATTGGTTTTAGAAGGTATCAACAATAAGTTAAGACCTAGTCAATTTGATGCACAAGGTAATGTTTCTTTCGGTATTAGAGAACATATTGATATTCCTGGAATGAGATATGACCCTGATATTGGTATTTTTGGTATGAATCTTTCTATCACCTTTGAAAAACCAGGTTATAGAATCAAAAGAAGAAAAATCCAAAAGAAATCCATTCCAAAAAGACATAGAATCACTCCTGAAGAAACTATGAAATTTATGGAAGAAAAATTCAATGTTACTATCCAAGAAGAGGAAGATTACGAATAGTCCTGAAACGGATTTAATTTGTTTATTAAAAATGATATGTTATTAAGGTGATTATATTGCCAAGAAAATACGGAAAAGCTTCAAAAAAATGTAGCCGTTGTGGAGACCACTCTGCTATTGTAAGCAGATACGGACTCAACTTATGCAGGCAATGTTTTAGAGAAATTGCTCCTAAAATAGGATTTAAAAAATATAATTAAGAAAGGTGTTTATTATGACTCTTATGGACCCTCTTGCTGATGCTTTAACAAACATTAGAAATAACGAACGTCAAGTAAATGACCACTGTACTATTCGTCCAGCATCCAAATTGATCGGACGTGTGTTAAGCACTATGCAAAAAGAGAATTATATAGGTGAATTTGAATTTATAGATGACAACAAGGCTGGAATATTCGAAGTCCAATTGGAAGGTAACATCAACCAATGTGGTGTAATCAAGCCTCGTCATGCTGTAAAGAAAGATGAATTTGAGAAATTCGAAAAAAGATATTTACCAGCAAAGAACTTCGGTATCTTAATCGTAACCACTCCTGAAGGTATCATGACCCACAGGGAAGCTAAGGAAAGAGGTATCGGCGGACGTTTGTTGGCTTACATGTATTAGGTGATTAAATATGGTATTAGCTGCAGCTATAAGGGAAGAAATTGAAATCCCTGAAGGCGTTGAAGTTATAATTGAAGATGAAGTTTCTGTGAAAGGACCTAACGGTGAGATTTCCAGGAAATTTACTTACCCTAATGTAACTATTTCAAAAGAAGATAATCTCGTTGTTCTTGAAACCGCTTTCCCTAAAAAGAAAGACAAATCCATGATTGGAACCACTAGAGCTCACATCAACAATATGATTACCGGTGTAACCGACGGTTTCACTTATCATATGAAAATTGTATTCGCTCACTTTCCAATGGCAGTAAAGGTTCAAGACAAGGAAAAAATTGTTACTATCGAGAACTTTATTGGAGAAAGACATCCTAGATCTTCAAAGATTGTCGGAGACGCTAAAGTTCAAGTAAAAGGTGATGAAGTAATCATTACCGGTGTTAACAAGGAAGATGTCGGTCAAACTATGGCTAACTTAGAACAAGCTACTAAGATTAGAGGAAAAGATCCTAGAGTATTCCAGGATGGTATCTATTTAACTAGTAGAGAATAGTTATAATGGTGATTTGAATGAGTAAAGATTTTAAAAGACAAGAATATGCTCGTTATAAAAAATTAGGAACCAAATGGAGACGTCCTAGAGGAAAAACTAGTAAAATGAGAAGATACGAAGCAGGAAAACCTGCAATGCCATCAATTGGTTATCGTACTCCTAGAGCTACTAGAGGATTACATCCTTCTGGTTACAGAGATGTTCTTGTTAATAACATGAAAGATTTGGAAGCACTTGACGCAGAAACCGATGCTGCAAGAATCAGTGCAACCATTGGTAAACGTAAAAAAGAATTGATGTTGGCTAAAGCATCAGAATTAGGTATAAAAGTATTAAACAAATAAATGAAAATGCAATAAATGCAAATTTTTCATATGATAGATGATAAAACTAAGTTTTTTCATTTCCTAAAATTGTTAAGCGATTTAATTAAAGTAAATTTTTAAAATTATGAAATTTATAAAGCTTACTTCTAAGAAAAATAGGGGCGTTGTATAAAGTTGGCAAGGGATTATTGAAAAACGTCTTTAACCTCATGCCAGAACATATATGACAATGATTCTAATCAATTAATTGATTTGGGGATTTAGTATATTAAATTCCCGGATAAAGGTTTAATAATTAATTGTGTGTAATTTAATGAGTAAATTTATGGAAAATTTATTTTTTAAATATATTGGCCAAAAGTCAAGCAAAGGAATCTTTTTTCTTATTAAAAGCTAACAATTAAATTAACAAATGAATTTTAATTTATTTGAATTGAGGGAAACTTGAAGAAATTTTATTCAAGTTTATCAGCTAACTAAAATGGAGGATTATTAATGAATCTTACTACACAAAAAAGATTAGCTGCTAGTATACTTAAAGTTGGAGTTAACCGTGTATGGATAGACCCTGAAGAAATTGAAGAAGTTTCTAGAGCTATCACAAGAGACAGCGTTAAACAACTTATAGATCAAGGTATTATCAAAGCTAGACCAAAAACTGGTATTAGTAGCTACAGATCTAAGAAAATCAAAGAGCAAAAGAAAAAAGGTAAACGTAAAGGAAGAGGTAGTATCAAAGGAGCTAAAAACGCTCGTACTCCTAAAAAACAAGTTTGGATGAAAACCATCCGTGCTTTAAGAACTGACTTGAAAGATATGAGAGACTCTGGTGAAATTGACCCTACTACCTACCGTAAATTATACAAGATGGCAAAAGGTGGAGCTTTCAGAAGTAAATCTTACATGAAAACTTACGCTAGAGACCATGATTTAATCAAATAGGAGGAATGGACTTGGCAAGCGGATCAAATTATAAAGTAGCATTCAGAAGAAGAAGAGAAGGTAAGACTGATTATGCTACCAGAGCGAAATTAGTTGATGTGGATAAATCCAGATTAGTTGTAAGAATTTCCAACGCTAACTGTATTGTTCAAGTTGTGAATGTCGGTAAAGACGGTGATGAAACTGTCGTATCAGCTCACAGTAAGGAATTGAACAAATTAGGATGGTTAGCAGGAAACAAAAACACTAGTGCTGTTTATTTAACCGCATACTTATGTGGTAAGAAAGCTGTTGCAGCAGGTGTTGACTATGCTATTGCTGATATTGGTTTAAAATCTCCTATTAGAGGATCAAAAGTATTTGCTGCTGTTAAAGGTGCTGCAGATGCTGGTTTGAATGTACCATACGGTGAATCTATTATCCCTACTGAAGACAGAATCAATGGTGAACATATTGCAGAATATGCAGAAAGCTTAGATGAAGAGGAATTAAACAAGAGATTCTCTCAATACTTGGCTAGAGGTCTTCAACCTACTGATTTACCTGAACACTTTGAAGAAATTAAAAATAAAATTGACGAGGCTGAATTATGAGCTTTAATATGGATGATTGGGAACCTAAAACCAATTTAGGTAAAGAAGTAAAAGCAGGAAATATCACCGATATTGATGAAATCTTCGAAAAAGGTCTCCCTATAATGGAATTGGAAATTGTAGATGCATTGCTTCCTGATTTGGAAGAAGAAGTAATGGATGTAAATTTAGTTCAAAGAATGCACAAATCTGGTAGAAAAGTAAACTTTAGAGTAATCGTTGCAGTAGGTAACAAAAATGGTTACGTAGGTTTAGGACAAGGTAAAGCTAGAGAAGTAGGTCCTGCTATCAGAAAAGCTGTAGATAATGCTAAATATAACATTATCAAAGTAAGAAGAGGTTGTGGAGATTGGGGTTGTGTATGTGGAAGACAACACACCGTTCCTTTCAAAGTAACCGGTAAAGCAAGCAGTGTAAACGTAACCTTAAGACCTGCTCCTGCAGGTGTAGGCTTGGCTATTGGAGATGTCGGTAAAACCATTCTCTCCCTTGCTGGTATCAAAGACGTATGGTCTCAAGCAAGCGGTCAAACCCAAACCACTGTAAACTTTGCTAATGCTGTATTCGAAGCTTTAAAAGAAGCAAGCAGAATGAAAGCTTCAGAACAAGACCTTAAAAATATGGGAGTAATCCAATAGACGGTGGTATCATGTATTTGGTAATTAGAATTAGAGGTACTACTGGGGTCAAACAACCTATTGCTAGTACTTTAGAAATGTTAAGACTCAACAGAATCAGTCATGCTGTATTAGTTGATGAAAACCCAAGTTACAAAGGTATGCTCCAAAAGGCAAAAGACTACATCACTTGGGGAGAAGTTGATTTAGAAACTCTCACTGAACTTGTTGAAAAAAGAGGAAGATTAGTCGGTGGAGCTCGTCTCAGCGAAGAATACTTGGCTGAAAACACTGATTATTCCACTTTTGAAGAATTGGCTAATGCATTAATCAACGGAGAAATCAAAGCTCAAGATATTGATATGAAACCTGTATTCCGTTTACATCCTCCAAGAAAAGGATACAAAGGAATTAGACATTCTGTAAATGAAGGCGGATCCTTAGGTTACAGAGGCGAAGATATTAATAATCTTGCAATAAGAATGGCTTAAGGTGGATTATTATGATAAGAAAAGGTAAAAAGATTAATAAAATGAGAGGTTCCAGATCTAACGGTGGAGGCTCTGTCAAAAGAAGAAGAGGAGCAGGAAACAAAGGTGGTAAAGGTAAAGCTGGAGCTGGAAAACACCACTGGTCCACTACCGTAATTGAAAACAGATATTACTTCGGTAAACACGGTTTCAAAAGACCTCAAAAAACCATTCACAGATCCTATCCTGTCAACTTAAACTTCTTGAATGATAAGGCTGAAGAGTTTGTAGAGCAAGGAATTGCAACCAAGGAAGACGATGTCATTGTAATTGACGTAACCGAATTAGGCTACAACAAAGTTTTAGCAACCGGTTCCCTTGACATTCCTTTAGTGATCAAATCCCCTGCATTCTCCGAATCAGCTATTGAAAAGATAGAAGAAGCTGGCGGAGAAGCTGTTGAACTTTAACCCCCGCTTTTCCAGGCCTTCGGCCTGCAAAACCGGGACCAAAACTCTTTTCACTAGTTGGGAGTAACCACTCTTAACTAGTTGTATTATTTTATTTTTTTAATTAATTTTTTAATTAATTTTTTAATTTAGATTTTTTAGATTTCTTTTTTTTAAATTCTTTCTATTTTTAACTATTTTTTAAAAATTTTTTTATTTTAATCTTCTCGATTTCATTAAAATTTATTATTAATTTAGTTAATTTTTGTATTATTTATCGAATACTTTATATTATATAAAAATTATATTTATTATTAATCTAAAATATTATAATATTTATATATAATATATATGCAAATTTAGCATGATTATTAATCACTAATTATTTGATATTGTGATTATTTCTAATATTTTGGATCATAAAAAAATTTAAAGAAATATATTAAACAAATTTATAAAAATTAATGAATTCAAAGTTGGAATTTAATTTATTCTTATAATATAAATAATTAAAATCTGATTTGAATTAATAGATAATAATTAACGGGGAAAAAATGATTTTAGAGAATTTTAAGCCTATATTTAAGTTGCTTCCTGAGGTCAAGACTCCTATTCACAGGCAGGACTTTAGGGAAAAACTTAAATGGACAGCTATAGTTTTAGTTTTATATTACTTTTTAACTCAAATTCCATTATATGGTTTGAGTCCAGCTGCAGTTGACCAATTTGCCCAATTGAGAGCTGTTATGGCAGGTAGTTTTGGGTCAATTCTTACTTTAGGTATAGGACCTATCGTAACCGCATCTATTGTATTGCAACTATTGGTCGGTGCAAAAATATTAAATTTAGACTTATCTCAACATGAACATAAGGCTATGTTTCAAAGTACTCAAAAATTATTAGCTATTTTATTCACAATTTTCGAAGCAGGAGTTTTAGTACTTACTGGAAGTTTAGTGCCTATAGACACTTCATACTATGGAATAATGATTCTCCAATTGGTAATCGGCGCTATCTTGATCTTGTACCTTGATGAAGTGGTATCCAAATGGGGATTCGGTAGTGGTGTAGGATTGTTCATTGCTGCTGGTGTAGCACAGACCATTATTACCGGAACATTCAACTTCTTGCCGGCTACTGCGGCATCCACTACAGCTTCAGGTATTCTCCCTGGTTTTATCCAATCAATCATTGGTGGATCTCCTAATTTCACCATCTTGATTCCATTGATTGCAACCATTGTTGTGTTCCTTATGGCTGTATATGGTGAAAGTATGAGAATTGAGATTCCTATTTCTCACGGTCAGGTAAGAGGACACGGTAGAATCAGAGGATCTGTAGGTAAATATCCTTTAAAGTTCATTTACGCAAGTAACATGCCGGTTATTTTGACAAGTGCGCTTCTTGTAAACGTTTCACTTTTCGCCAGTGTATTCCAGAAACTCGGTTTCCCTATATTAGGTGAAGTTTCAGGCGGAAGGCCTATCAGCGGACTTGCATTGTGGCTGACCACTCCTAACAGTTTAAGCGTATTGTTCACAAATCCATTAAGGGTTGTCTTCTATGGTATTTTCTTCTTGGCTTGTTGTGTGCTTTTCTCATGGTTATGGGTGGAAATCAGCGGTTCCTTGAATGCGAAGGAGGTTTCCAAGCAACTTTATAACTCAGGTATACAGATTCCTGGTTTCAGAAGCAGTAAAAGACAACTTTATATGATTATGAAAAAGTATATTCCGGCTCTTACAATTCTCGGTGGTCTCTTTGTAGGTATTTTGGCGTTCATCGCTGACTTGACCGGTGCTCTCGGTGGAGGTACTGGTGTATTGCTTACTGTAGGTATTGTCTACAGACTTTATGAAGAGATTGCTCAAGAGCAACTTATGGATATGCACCCAATGTTAAGAAAAGTATTCGAATAATTGATTTTCCAAATACTTTTCTTTTTGTGATTATTATTAGTTAATTGACAATTTTAAATTTTAATGTTTAATGTGAGAGGATTTAAATGAAATTGGTAGTTATTACTGGTATTCCAGGTTCTGGAAGTACAACTGTACTTAAAAAAGCATTAGAGGAAGTTGATTATCTTCATTTAAACTATGGAGACATCATGACTGAAATTGCTTTAGAGAAAGGTCTTGTTGAAAATAGGGATGAGTTAAGAAAATTGCCTGCTGAAACCCAAAAGGAGATTCAAAAGGAAGCAGGTATCAGAATTAGTGAGAAATCCGAAACCACTAATGTGATCGTTGACACTCATTGTACTATCAGCACACCTAAAGGTTTCTTGCCAGGACTTCCTAAATGGGTCTTAGAAGGATTGAATCCTGATATATTCATTTTAATTGAAGCATATCCTGATGAAGTCATCGTCAGAAGATTAGGTGATGAAACCAGACAAAGAGATGCTGAAAAGGCTAAGGACATTCAGTTACATCAGGAAATGAACAGAGCTGCAGCAATGGCTTATGCCACTTTAACTGGAGCTACTGTAAAGATTATTTCCAATCATGACAATCATTTGCCTTCAACTGTAAAGAAAATGGTTGATGTCTTGAAATAATCGGATTATAGATTTAATTTAAATTCCTTATTTAGATAATTAGATTTTTTCTAATTATTTAAATTTTCATTATTATGATCTGATTGTTTTAGATTATTGTTTGTAGATTATTTGATATTTTAAATTATTAATTTATAAATTTGCAAGAATTTATAACTTAATAGTTTATTATATTTTTAAAATTTATGAAATTGGAAGTTTACATAATTTCTATTATGTGATGTTTGAAATTTGTAAAGAAAATAAAATTATGATTTACTATTAAAACTTATTAAACATGTGAGGAATTAAATGGCGTATCAAGGTAGTTTTTTATTAGGTATTTCCTGGCTTCAACCTGTGTTTGATGCCATGAATGCTGTTTTAAATCCATTAGTTCAAATGGATCCTACCCCTAATAACCCAGTGCTTACCGTATTTGTGATATCATTCATCATATCACTATTGACTGTAACCGCTCAGAAGTTATTGGTGGACCAGGATAAAATGAATGAAATGCAAGCTAAATCCAAAGCTCTTCAAAAAGAGTTGAGGGAAGCCCAAGCCAGTGGAGACACTAAACAAATGGCAAAAGTTCAAGCTAAGCAAATGGATATGATGGCAGACCAATCTGAAATTATGAAAATGTCATTTAGACCAATGATTGTTACTATGGTTCCAATCTTATTGATTTTTGCCTGGATGTGGCAATCTTCAATTAGAAATATTATTGTGGTATTTCCTCCAGCTGTTTATTATTGTACTTTAACTCCGATCTTCCACTCATTAGGGCAAATGCTTTATGGTGGTAACATAACTACCATTCCATATGGAATAGGATGGTTATGGTGGTACTTCATTTGTACATTTGGAATGTCACAAATCATTAGGAAATTTATGGGATTCAAGAATGGTTTCTAATGTTAAACCATTGATATTATTTAATAAAAATAAAAATCAATTAAATTGATAGTTTTAATTAACTATTCATTTTAATTAATCATGTAATTAATTTAATTATACTTAGTTGCTACTATTATAAAATATACTGTTGATAGATAGATATCATCTTAGATATTTATTAATCTAAGTTATTTTTAGATTTTTCATCTAAAATTATTTTCTAGTTTCAATTAAAAAAATTTAATTAAGATTTTATCAGAATCAAGATTCTATAAAAATTTTATTAATCAAAATAAAAATCATAATCCCAAAAAGTACGATATATGTAATACTAAATTTTAGCAAGTTTTTAATGATTGGCATGTTAAGTGGGATTGGCCTACTTAATTTGGGTTGTTGAAGATTGCTAGGATTTTAAAATTTAATTTCTATGATTTTTCTAATATGATCAGACTTTAAGATTCTAGAAAATTGTAGATTTTAAGAGAGGTTTGATTCTTTAGAAAAGGATAGAAAACAGTAAAGTATATATTAGTTAAATATCATATTAAGTAGTGTTAATCATTTAACTAAATGAATTTTAATTCTTTTATAATTCATTCTATTTTTATGATACTTTTTTCATGATATTTACATTATGCCAAATCGGCATTTTAATATCTATTTTACTCGAATCTACAAATATGAATTATTTGACATTAGATTAGATTTGTAGATAAATTTAAAAAAACAAATTAGGTGAGAACATGCCTGCAAATAGATTTAGATCAAGATCATACAAAAGAACAAATACAAAAACTCCTGGTGGAGTTAATGTTTTAAGATATAAAAAGAAGAAACCATCTAAGCATGTATGTGCTGAATGTGGTGCTGTATTACATGGTGTTCCAAGAGGACGTCCTTATGAGATTCGCAAATTAGCTAAATCTCAAAAAGGCCAAACCGTCCATTTGGAGGATACTTATGTCCAAAATGTGCTCGTAAGCATTTCAAAGATGAGGCAAGAAAATAATGATAATAACAATCGGTGGTACAGCAGGTAGTGGAACTACAACTGCTGCAAAGGTATTATCTGAGAAGTTAGGTATTCCATTTGTTTCTGCAGGTGCGATATTCAGAGAGATGGCTGCAGAGAGGGGAATGTCTCCAGTTGAATTCGGCAAATTTGCTGAAAATAATACTGACATCGATAAAGAGATTGATAATAGACAAGCTAAACTTGCAGAGGAAGCTCAAGATCTTATTGTTGAAGGAAGGCTTTCCGCATATTTCATTGATGCGGATTTGAAAGTCTGCTTTACCGCTCCTTTAGAAATTAGAGCTAAAAGGGTATGTGAAAGGGAAGGCAAATCAATTGAGCTTGCAAAAGAGGAAATTCTTTCTCGTGAGGAAAGTGAAGCTTTAAGATATATGGATATTCATAACATAGATATTAGAAATATGGATATTTATGATTTAATTATAAATACTAACAGCTTTAACCCTGATAGTATTGCGGAAATTATTTTAACAACATTAAAGGTGATATAATGGCAGCTATAGAAGTTGGTAGAAAATGTATTAAGACTGCTGGAAGAGAAGCAGGTAAAGAATGTGAAATTGTTGCAATCATTGATGAAAACTTCGTGGAAGTAAAAGGAGACGAAGTTAAAAACAGACGTTGTAACATCAACCATTTAGAACCTATCATGGAATAAGTCTATTCCATTGATTCTAAATTCAGTTAGTTTACATTTTTATTTAAAACTTTTTTAACTTTTTATATATTAAAATAGGCACATTTATGTGTATTAGATAAGAATTCATCCTTTGAAGAGTTCTCTTATTTATTCTTTATTTAAAATTTTTATTTTATTTTTAACAATTTTTTAATTATTTTTTCATGTTCTGATTTTAATTGTTCCACTATTTTTTTAAATATCTTTAATATTTTAGAATTAGTTATTTTTATAAATTATTAAATTAAAATTTATATTATTAATCTTATTTTAGGGGTTTATTATGTCAAGAAGGTTTGCAGTTATAGACACAGAAACAAATTGGAATGATGAGGTAATGTCCATAGGTGTCATAATTGCCAGATCCAAGAATTTTAAGGGAACTGATTCTCGTTATTATATTTTACCTAGAGCTGAAAAGATAGGTGGAATGTATTCCAAATCAATGAGAAGGACAAGTCATGAAATTCTCACAAAACATAGGGATGATGCCATTGATGATTTAAGATATCTGCTTGATTCCAATGGTGTTGATAATCTCTTTGCTTACAATGCTTCCTTTGACAAGCGTCATTTGCCTGAGCTTTCCGACTTTTGCTGGAGAGACATTATGAAAGTTGCAGTATATAAGCAGCATAATCCTCATATTCCAAGTCATTTGCCATGTTGCAAGACAGGCAGGTTAAGAAGAGGGTATGGTGTTGAGCCAATGCTTCAGATATTGGGTGTGGATGATTACTGTGAATCCCATAATGCAATTATTGATGCAAGGGACGAGTTAAGAATCATGAGGCGTTTAGGTTATGATATAGATTTCTATCCTGAGATTTAACTCAAGAACCAATAGAGAAATCCATATTAAACCTTTTCAATATTCAATATTAATATTAGATATTAATATTCAATATTTAATTATTGTACGGGTGTATGTAGCTTAATGATCCCTTTCTTGCTTACTATCTTATCAATTCCAGAGTTCTTTATCATTCTAAAGCATATAGGACAAGGTTCAGCATCTTCTATTTCTACCCAATCGCCATCAACAGACATTTCTCCTGCAAGATAGATTGTAGCTCCAAGCATGTCTTTCCTTCTTGCACTGATCATAGCATTCTGTTCGGCATGAACTGAAAAGCAGTCGTTATAGTTTCCGGAATTTGATGGAAGGTTCATTCTTTGGCATGACCCTCTGTCGCAGCAGTTTTCCTCTCCTCTTGGATTTCCATTATATCCTGTGCTGATAATTTCATCGTTATTTACTATTACCGCTCCATAGCGTCTTTTCAAGCAGGTGCTTCTTTTTGATACTGCAAGTGCGATTGCAAGATAATATTCTGTTTTACTCATACGGTTTGCATTGTTTTCAGTTTTAGCTTTATCCTCTACCATATTTTCTATCTCCGTTCTTTAAAAAATAGATGTTTAAGTATAAAATTAATATTTTGATATTCTTTTTTTATTTATCTTATATTTGTAATCATTATTTCTTATATTTTTTGTAGAATGATTTTTAAAAATTTTATTTTCAGTTTTTAATGCAATTAATTAAATTTATTTATAATAAAAATCTTATTTTATATTATAAAAATGAAATCTGATTAAATTCTATTTTGACTTTTAGCTATTGGGGAATGAACTATGGAAGATTATCTCATAAAATCAAATGTGGAAACCAATCCGGAATATGGATGCAATCCATATGAAAGACCTATAGAGGAACATATAGCTAAAGGTATAATCAATTTGGACAAGCCATCCGGCCCAACATCCCATGAAGTGGATTCCTGGGTTAAAAGGATACTTGGCTGCAAAAAGACAGGGCATGGAGGAACCCTTGACCCTAAAGTGACTGGAGTTCTGCCAATCGGAATCGACAATGCCACAAGGGTAAGCCAACTTCTTCTCCCTGCAGGTAAGGAATATGTATGTCTCATGACATTGCACAAGGAATTGCCGGAAGATCAAATAAGAGCTATTTTTGATGAATTTACCGGTAAGATTTACCAGACACCACCTGTTAAATCAGCTGTAAAACGTGAATTAAGGGTAAGAAACATTTACTACTCCACAATCTATGAGATTGAAGGTAAGGATGTACTATTCAGAATAGGCTGTGAGGCAGGAACCTATGTGAGGACCTATTGTCATGATATCGGTGAGGCATTGGGCTGCGGAGCTCATATGGCAGAGCTTAGAAGAACTAGAGTGGGTCCATTCGATGAGCGAAAGGGTGACCTCGTAAACCTGCATGACCTTACAGATGCCTATCATTTCTATATTGAGGATGGTGATGAATCATACATACGGAAAGCCATTCAGCCAATGGAAGTTGCCAGCTCTCACCTTCCCCAGATATTCATAAAGGATTCTGCTGTTGAGGCCATCTGCCAAGGGGCAAAGCTTGGTGCAGGAGGAATAGCTAAACTGTCTAAGGACATTCAAAAGGGAAATCTTGTTGCAATCAAGTCCTTAAAAGGAGAATTGGTGGCTGCAGGAACTTCACTGTTCTCATCTGGAGAGATAATGAATGCGGATTCCGGTTTGGTGGTTGATACAAACAAGGTCTTTATGGATACTGGAATTTATCCAAAGGGATGGTGAACAGGTTTATCTAAAATATGGAATTTTTCTTATGATGATGAACAAGTTTATTCAATCATTTTTATTAATTTTTTATAAAATTAATTTAAAGTAAAAGTAAAAATAAACTAAAAAATAAGTAATAATTGGTGATAAAATGTCTGATAAAGATAAAGTAATTGAAGCATTTAAGAACTCAGAAGATCCTTTAAACGCTACAAAAGTTAGTGAAATTTCTGGTGTTGAAAAGAAAGAAGTAGATAAGATTATGAAGGAATTAAAGAAAGACGAAGTTATTGTCTCTCCAAAAAGATGCTATTGGACTCTTGCAGACAAATAATTTCTGATTATCCTTTTTTATTCTTTTTTAATCATCATCTTTTTAATTTTTTAAATCTTTAATTAATATTCTTTTTTTAATTTTAATTTTTTTAGTCTATTCTATTCTATTTTTAAAATATTCTTTCTATTTTTAAAAAAATAAGTTTAGGGATTATATCTTCTCGTATGAATCCCCATCTACCTTATAAACAGGTTTTAAGATCTTAAATGTCTGAATGACTTCCACAAATGATTTTACTGCAACTTGATCCCTATTGTTCTTTGTGTACAATTCAAGTGAATATAGGTTGTTATCCTTTAGAATGGCATATTGCTCAACTTCCAACCCTTCCTTTGTAATGTAGATTATATCCCAGATTCCATAATTCTCAAAGCTTTCCATTCCAGACTGCTGAATCTCACATTCCATTGACTTAAGGTCCCTTTCCACAAGTTCCTTCAATTCATCAACAGTGTTTACCAGACAAGGCTGTGTGGATACCTTTACAATGGAATTGTTGCTTTTATTCAACAATACGATGTTGGTGAATTCATCTTCCTCTTCGCTTTTTATTTCCTGCCATAGGAAGGGATATTCAAAGGTGATTGACCCGTTGTTGAAGCCTCTTCTCATTTGCTGCAAAGTCTCTTCAGCGCTAAGTGTCTTTGGCTGTCCATTATCGTCATTTCCCAATTCAAGTACAAACTTATCCTTATTTCCTTTCACCATTTAAATCACAATCATTATTTTTAATTTATTTAAATTTCCTCTTCTTCTAATATACTTTTTATTCTCATTTAAGATAAATTTATATGTTTTTAAAATGTTATATTGTATTAACAAGATTATGATTATTTTAAATATTTAGGTTTGATACTATGGGAAAATTAGGTTTTTTATTTAATCCTGAAGGGAATATGCCTAAAGGGGAAATTAAATCAAGAGATGTGGAATATGATTTCCTGGGGCTTTTGACAGAATCCATTGATGGAAATGATAATAAGTTCAATGGAGCCATCAAATTGGATGAGGATTCCATTTATGTAGAAAAAAGAAGCAGATTGAACGGCAAGGTCAAGGATGCTTATACTATAGATTATGATGATGTCAATGAGGATGACATTCAAAGAGTGGCTGACAACAAGATTCAATTTGCTTTGGCAGACAGGACTCTTCTATTGAAGACATTGGACGATGACATGCTGAACAGCTTTGAAAGCAGATTGATCAATAAACTGACTACCGGCTCCTTTGAAGTCATGGAGGAAACCCAAGCAAAACAGATCATCCGTGATATTCCAGGGGAAATAAGAAAGTATCATGAATTGTTAAAGGATGGAATCATCACAGAAGAGGAATTTGAAAATAAGAAGAAGGAATTATTGAACAGTTAAATATACTAATTGATATCATGGAAATAAAGTCTATACCAGAAATAATAAGGGAAATGGATTCCTTAGTTAAAGAGGAAAAATATGATGAGGCCTTGGAATTCGGGAAGGAAAACATCAATTTGAATAAGGAATACATTGAGGGAGAATACATATTCAAAAACCTTCTTGAAGAGCTTTTATTCCAAATCACCACAAATAAGGAAATCAAAAGGAAATATCCTCTCATGCTGGATTATTCCACTTTATACTCCAACTATGGAAATGTGTTGTTGCATTTCAATGACTATGAAAATGCCCTAAAATCCTTTGAATTATCCTATGATTATAATCCTATTAATGTAAAAGCTATTTTTGGATTGTGTGAAATAAGCAGGGAAAACAATGATTGGGATGAATATTATAAATTGAGCATTCAATCCTTCAGATATGCCTATTCAAGAGAAGATCTTGCAAAATCATTTGTAAATCTATCCTCTTATTATCTTAATGAATATCATGATTCCAATGATAATGAAGATCTGAGATTAGCAATTTATTTAAATAAATTGGCAGTTTACTATGATGATTCCAATAAAATAGCTATTGAAATTGATGAAAATCTTCCAAGTGAGTATGGTGATTATGGCATTGAAGATATCAGAGAATATCTCAAGTCTATAGGATTGCCTTATGGGCCAAGCATTGAAGTGATAACCATATGCAAGAATCTCGGATTCCAGTTGGATGAAGATAAGAAAGTCGTTCCTGCATTGTTCTATTTCAATATTGCATACGATTTGACTAATGATCCTGCAATCAAAGATGTAATCGATGACTTAAACGGCAAAGTGGAAAGAAAACTGAACGAATAATAATATAACTAAAGATTCATCCTTCATCTAATCATAGCTTTGATTAAAATATTTTTTTAAAAAATTTCATCGTCTTTTGAATATTGCAAAAACCCAAATTTAAGTTCTAATATATAAACTTTACTATGAAATTCTAAAAAATCTTTAAATATCATCAAGTCCAATATTAATTTGTGGCCATAATTGTGATTTCATTTCTATTTTTTCAAAAATTATGGTCTGATAATCAAAACTTTTATATAGTATTAATTACTTATATCTTTATATCAGTGTATTATATATTAGACAGCACTATGTCTGATATGTGACTAGATTGCCGAGATAGTCTAGCCTGGTAAGGCGCGGGACTGGAAATCCCGTGAGGGTTCACCTCGCCTGGGTTCAAATCCCAGTCTCGGCGTTTATTAGTGTATAGCAATTTAATGTAATTCTATTTAATAGGATTATTATTAATGATAATATCACACTTATCAAATTATCATTAAGGTAAATCCGATTCAAATAAGCTTTACGAATTGGATTTATTGAGTTTGCTTTTTTTTTTAAATGGTTAAATTATAATCTATCTATGGCTTTAAAAGTTTATTAGTAATTTATTGAGTATTAAGTTACTCTATCTTTTAGTAAGCTGAGCGTAGTTATTATTTAATTAGAATTATTAAATGTGCTTGAAACTGATATGAACTCTTAGTCTATTTTTAGGCTAAGTTTTACATTGTTGAAAAAACTGTGCTTTAAAATAAAGCATTCGAATCCGCTAAATTTTTTAAATAACGTCTCGTGGGTTCGCTCCTAAAAAACATTATGGAGGTTACTTTAATGGAAGACGACTTTAAGCACTTAGTGCGTATATCCAGAAAGGACGTAGATGGTAACAAGACTATACAACATGCTTTAACTGAAATTAAAGGTGTTGGATTATCCTTATCTAGATCTATCTGTCTTATCCTTGGTTTGAATACCGATGACAAAATCGGTTACATCTCTGAAGAAGATGTTTCTAAAATTGAAGCACTCTTAGAAAATCCTCAAGAATTCAATGTTCCTGATTGGATGTTAAACAGACGTAAGGATTATGCTACTGGTGACGACCTTCATTTGATTGAATCTGATCTTGACATGACTTTAAGAGACGATTTGAACAGAATGAAAAAGACCAGAAGCTACAAGGGTAGAAGACACGAAGTTGGTTTACCAGTTAGAGGACAAAGAACCAAGTCTACTTTCAGACACAGTTCCACTGTCGGTGTAAGTCGTAGAAGAAGATAGGCTTATATCTTTTATCTATGGAATGGTAAATCGGGTAAATTTTATATAGATTTATAATAATGATTTTATTAAGATAAGGAGATGTGATTATGGGACATCCAAGAAAAGCAAGGAAAAAGTATGATACACCACCTCATCCTTGGAATGCAGAAAGAATTAAAACTGAAAACAAATTAATGTCTAAATACGGCTTAAAAAACAAGAAGGAAATTTGGAAAGCTGATACTTTAGTTAGAAAATACAGTAGGGAAGCAAGATACTTACTCGGTTTCTCTCAAGATCAAGTGAAAGTCGAAACTGAAGAGTTATTAGGACACTTGAAAAGATCAGGAATCCTTGATGAAAACGCTCACTTGGAAAACATTCTTGACTTGACTGTTGAAGATATCTTAAGAAGAAGATTGCAAACTATAGTTTTCCAAAAAGGTTTAGCTCGTACTGCTAAGGAAGCAAGAATGTTTGTAGTACACGGACACATTGCTTTAAACGGTAAGAAATTGAATTCTCCAAGTTATGTAGTCAAAAGAGGAGAAGAAGAAGCAGTTGGTTTCTACCACTCTTCCCCAGTAGCTAAACAGATTGAAGAATACAACAAAGCAGCAACTCAAGCTGGTGAAAATCAATAAGGTGTGTAATTATGGCAAAAGACGAAAAATGGGGAATAGCTAATATTTATTCATCCTTTAACAATACTATCTTAACTGTAACTGACATCACCGGTGCAGAAACCATTTGTCAATGGTCTGGTGGTAGAGTAGTTCGTGCAGACAGACAACAATCCTCTCCTTTTGCAGCAATGGAAGCAGCAAACAGAGCGGCTGAAGATGCAAAAGAAAAAGGTTTTGTCGGATTACATATTAGAGTAAGAGCTCCTGGTGGAAATGGTCCTAGAAGCCCAGGTCCTGGTGCACAAGCAACCATTCGTGCATTAGCAAGAGCTGGAATCAAAATTGGTAAGATTGAAGATATCACTCCTATACCTCATGATGGTACTGGAAGACCAGGCGGTAAAAGAGGAAGAAGAGTATAAGAAGGGTTTAATATGAAAATTGATGTCAAAGAGCAAGATGAAAATTCTATGACTTTTATAGTCTATGATGCAGAAGTTCCTTTTGTCAATGCAATAAGAAGAATCGCTATGATGAAAGTGCCTAAATTAGCTATTGAAGATGTATTCATAGTTAAGAATGATTCTGCAATGTTTGATGAAGTATTGGCTCATAGATTAGGTTTAACTCCTTTGGTTTCCGATGCGGAAGCTATTGAAGGATTAGTACTTCCAGAAGATTGTGATTGTGATAGTGAAAAGGGAGAATACTGTCCAAGGTGCAGCGTTTCTTTCTCATTAATGGAAAGCGGACCTAAAACCGTATACTCCAAGGATTTGAAATCTTGTGGCGACTCAAAAATTAAACCAGTATACGATACCATCCCTCTCTTGAAATTAAAAGAGAATCAGGAAGTTGACTTAGAGGCTGTAGCAAAATTGGGAATTGGCAAGGACCATGCGAAATGGGTGCCAACCACTGTTTGTGCATATAAGCAGTACCCTGAAATCACAACTGAGGAAACAGTTGAGAATACCGTTGCTACCGCAGTTGTTGACGCATGCCCTAGAGGAGTATTGGATTTCGACAGCGAAGAAGGAAAGATTGAAGTTGTTGATATTGAAAACTGTTCCCTTTGTAAGGCTTGTGTAAGGGCGGCTAAAGCAGCAGAGTCTAAATGCATTTCTGTCGGGTATCGTGAAAATGATTTTATTTTTAAAATTGAAACTGATGGATCAATGCCTCCGAAAGAGGTTTTATTAAAAGCTTGTGATGTTTTAGATTCTAAAGCAGACGAGTTTATCACATTTAGTGAAGGAGGAAGCTAATAATGGCTAGAGAAATTAAGAAAACTAATCCTAACCTTATTGACCTTATTTACAATCTTAGAAAACAGTCTTATGAGGAAGAAGTAGGTATCTGGAAAGAAGTAGCTATCAAACTCGAAAAACCTACTAGAAACCAAGCTGAAGTAAGCCTTTCTCATATTAACAAACACACTGTTGACGGAGAAACTGTGGTTATTCCAGGTAAAGTATTATCTGATGGTAAATTAGATCACAAAGTTACTATAGCAGCATTAGGATTTACTAAAAACGCTGAAGCAAAGATAGAAAAATTCGGCAGTGAAGCTATTTCCATTGCAGAACTTGCAGAAGCAAATCCTAAAGGCAGTAATGTTAAAATTATGTTATAAGCGAAGGGTTGGTGTAAAAGATGATGATTATTAACGGTGAAGGACATATTTTAGGAAGACTTGCTAGTGTAGTCAGCAAGCAACTTCTTGAAGGCGAAGAGATTGTAGTTCTCAACGCTGAAAAAATAATGTTAACTGGTAATAAAGATTGGGCTTATGCTAAGTACAAACAAAGAGTAGACAGAGCAAGTATCTCTAACCCTCGTGACTTAGGTCCTAAATACCCAAGAAGACCAGAAGATATATTCAGAAGAACCGTAAGAGGTATGTTACCTATGAAAAAAGCAAAAGGTAAAACTGCTTTCAAAGGATTCAAAGCATTTGTAGGTATCCCTGAAGAGTATGCTGATGCTGAACTCATAACCATGCCTGAAGCTGAATATAACGACATTAAAAAAGGAATGGAATTAGGAGAAATCTCTAAACTTTTAGGGGCTAAATTTGAATAGATTTAGTGAAGTTTGATTTGTTCTAATTAAGGATTATTATACGAATTATATTAAATGATGGAGTAATTGTTATGAAAGTTGTTCATACAAGCGGTAAGCGTAAAACAGCTATTGCAAGAGGTACTGTAAGAGAAGGTACTGGTAAAGTAAGAATCAATAAGGTTCCTTTAGAACTTTATTCTCCAGAACTTGCACGTTTAAAATTAACCGAACCATTGGAATTGGCTGGAGATGTTGCTAATCAAGTGGACATTTCAATCAGAGTCAATGGTGGAGGAGTTATGGGCCAAGCTGAAGCTGCACGTATGGTAATTGCAAAAGGTTTAGTGCAATGGACTCAAGACATGGACTTAAAAGAGATTTACACTCAATATGACAGAACCATGTTAGTAGGGGATCCAAGACGTTCCGAACCTAAGAAATACGGTGGTCCTGGAGCTAGAGCTCGTAAACAAAAAAGTTACAGATAATTTCATTTATTATACATAATGAAGATTTGGATAAATTTTACATTTCTTTGGAGAAAATCATTTTTTCTTTGGAGCTTGTAAAATTTATTAAATTCTCTGTAAGTATTTTCCAATCTTTTTAATTTTTCATTTATGATTGGAAAAAGCTGTAAAATTTAATTGAATTGCATTTTTTTAATTATGCAATGTTTTATATAAAAAGGAAATGATGATTATATGATACCTATACGATGTATAAGTTGTGGAAAACCCGTTTCTGCATATTTTGATGAATATAACCGTAGATTAGCTGATGGTGAAGAGTCAAAAGATATTTTGGATGATATGGGTATTACAAGATATTGTTGTAGAAGAATGTTAATTTCTCATGTTGAAACTTGGGAATAATCATTGTCATTTTTATATTTTTCATTTAACTTATGATTATTCTCCATTTATGAGAATTAATTAGCTATTAATAGTTTATACAATTGATTATTGTTTAATAATTAGGAGTTAAATAATGGCTGCAAATAAAGACAATACAAAAAAATTAACAAGATTCGAGAAGGCTAGAGTCTTAGGTGCAAGGGCTATTCAACTTTCCATGGGTGCAAAGCCTATGAAACACAAGGAAATCGATAAATTCCTTAAAAGTTCCAAATCTCTTGATCCTATTGATATAGCTACTAAGGAACTTGAATTAGGCATTTTGCCTTTAAACGTTAGACACAAAGAATAAATTTTTTATTCTTTATTCTTATTCTTTTTTAATAAAAAGAATAGGGTGCTAAACTTTAATCAGCGAAATATTTTATTCTTTTTTAATTAAAAGAATTGGTTTGCTAAACTTAAATTAGCAAAATATTATTGAGATATATTTATTTAATATATTCTTCATGATTAAGTATTTAAATAATAAAAGACTTAATATTATTATAAATAAATTATTAAAATCATTTAAATTTATTTATTTCTCAAATTAAGAATATCATATGCAATCTATAAATCAACCTTCTAGTTTTTTTATGATTTTATATCCATTATAGATTTTATGGTAAGACGAATTAAAGGATTCTTTGAATCTCATTGGTTTGATTATTAATTAAATAGTGAATACTAGGTTTAATTAATTATGATTGTCATTCATTAGTTAATACTAGGTTTAAAAGTCAGCATTTAGTTAGTAATTCATTAATTTGTCCAAAATCCTAAAAAGCTAGTTGTTTTGCATTATCTTAATAATATCTGAATAATTTAAAGAATGGTTCTTGAACTGTTCTTTTGCTTTGAGGTGTTATTTTGGATAGCGTAATCGAAGATGTTCGTGTTAGAAAGATTTTAGACAGCAGGGGAAATCCCACTGTTGAAGTGGACATAATTACTTGGAACGGATTTGGAAGGGCTGCTGCCCCTAGCGGTGCAAGCACAGGTTCCAGAGAAGTAGTTTCTTTCCCGGAAGGAGGAGTTAGTCAGGTAATCACTGAGGTTGAAGATCTGATTTCCTCTGAACTTATTGGCATGGCTGCTGAGGACATTGAGGACATCGATGAGATCCTTAAGGAAATCGATGGAACCGAAAATCTATCTGCAATCGGAGGAAACACCACTGTAGCTGTTTCCATGGCTGCAGCCAAAGCGGCAGCAATGAGTTATAACTTGCCCCTTTACAATTTCCTAGGTGGCAATTTCATCAAGGAAATCCCTTATCCATTAGGGAATATGATGAATGGAGGAGCTCATGCAGGTCCTAATGCACCTGACATTCAGGAGTTCCTGGTTGTTCCTGTAGGAGCAAGCGACATTACAGAAGCGGTTTTCGCCAATGTTGAAGTTCATAAGAGATTGAAGGAACTCATATCTAAAAAGGATTCTAGCTTCACGGGCGGTAAAGGTGATGAAGGCGGATGGATTCCAAACATCACCAATAATCAGGCTTTGGAGATTCAAGCTCAGGCCTGTGAAGAGGTCGGAGATGAGCTTGGCTTTATAATTAAGCCTGGTTTGGATATGGCTTCATCCGAATTCTGGAGTGAAGAGGAAGGCAAGTATGTCTACGGTCAAGACGGTCTCAAGAGAGACAGCGGAGACCAAGTTGATTATGTGAAGGACCTAATCGATACTTATCATATGTTTTATGTTGAAGATCCTTTTGATGAAAAGGATTTTGATGGATTTGCAGAACTCACTGGAAAGGTAGGGAGCAAATGCCGCATTTGCGGAGATGATCTCTTCGTAACCAACAGTGAGCTATTGGCTTATGGAATTGAAAGGAAAGCTGCAAATGCAATCATCATCAAGCCGAATCAGATAGGCACTTTGACTGACACTTATGAGACAGTAAGATTGGCCAAGGAAAATGGTGTAATGCCTGTTGTATCCCATAGATCCGGTGAGACCTGTGATGAGACCATTGCCCATTTGGCAATAGCATTCGGTGCTCCTATGATCAAGACCGGTGCGATAGGCGGTGAAAGAATAGCTAAATTGAATGAGCTTATCAGAATTGAAGAGGAAATGTCCAATCCAAGAATGGCGGACTTATATTGATTTTGATAAGTTTTAATTTCAGAAAATTCATGATTATGGTAAATTGAGCGATATTTACTTTAATAAGTAGTTAAATTTATTAATTATTAAATTAAATCTTTTTAATAGCAAAAAAAGTTTTGTTTATAATTAATTTTAGGTAATTGATTAATAGGCTTTATAAAAGTAATTTATAGTGTTTTATCAAGTTTATTAATTAAATTATTAATTAATAAAAAATTTTTAAGAAGAAAATGGTGTAAAAATGTCAACTGTTATTATTGATGCAAGCAAATGTGAAAATGCAGAATGTGGTGAATGTGTAGATATGTGTCCTATGGAAATCTTTTCCTTAGACGGAGACAAAGTAGTAACTGATCATGAAGACGAATGTACTTTATGTGAAGTATGTGTCGACATGTGTCCTAACGACTGCATTACTATCAAAGATGAATAAATTTGTTGATTTCAAGAGAAGAATTCTTAAATAATTTCCTTGTTGGATTTTATTGGAATTCTTATCTTATTTTTTAATTATTTTTTAATAATTTAATTAAATTTCAATGAATAATTAGATTTTTATATTATATGGTGATAAAGTGTCAGATTTATTAATCCCGTTAGAAAAGTATTTGGCTGCTGGGTTACACATTGGTACCCAACAAAAGACTAGTGACATGGAAAAATACATTTTCCGTGTAAGATCCGATGGTTTATATGTCTTGGACGTTCGCAAGACTGATGAAAGAATCAGAGCTGTTGCTAAATTCCTAGCAAAATACGACCCAGATGACATTTTAGTTGTAGCTACCCGTCAATACGGTCAAGCTCCTGTTAAGAAATTCGGTGAAATCACCGGCTGCAAGACCATCCCTGGTAGATTCATCCCAGGTACCTTAACCAACCCACAATACGCTAAATTCATCGAACCTAAAGTCATTGTTGTAACTGACCCAAGATCCGACTCTCAAGCTATTTTAGAATCCAAACAAAACGGTATTCCTGTTGTAGGTTTATGCGATTCTGAAAACTTACTTGCAAATGTGGATATTTGTGTTCCATCCAACAACAAAGGTAGAAAAGCTATCGCTTTAATCTACTGGTTACTTGCAAGACAAATCTTAAGAGAAAGAGGAATTCTTGGAGAAGACGAAGATTTAGACATTGAATCTTCTGACTTTGAATTAAAGTTCTAAACCAAACTTTTACTCGCCGTTGGCTCGCAAAAGTTTGATCAAAATCTTTCCACTAGTTGGGAAGATTTAATCTTTATTTTTACTTTTCAAACTATTTTTATCAATTTTTATCTATTTTTAAAATTTTTTCTTATATTCTCGCTTTTTTTATATAAATTTTTATATTAAGTAAATTAAATCTATATTTAATTAATATTAATTAATTTTATTATATTTTAAAAATGGGTGAGAATATGATTAGAGAACCTATAGTTGCAGGCAAATTTTATGAAAGTAATGTAAAGCACTTGAATGAATCAATTGAAGATTGTTTTAAACACAAGTTAGGTCCTGGAGAAGTGCCTAAGTTATCCAGAATCAATAAGGAAAAGCAAGTGAATGCAATTATGGTTCCCCATGCAGGCTATGTCTATTCCGGCCCGACTGCTGCTCATGCCTATTCAAAACTGGTTCAGGACGGCTTTCCGGAAACCTTTGTAATCCTTCATCCTAACCACACAGGCTACGGTGCTGAAGTTTCAGTATATAATGAAGGCTCATGGATTGTGCCGAATGGGGTCTGTGATGTGGACAATGAGCTTGCAGATGAAATAATCAAGAATTCCAATTTTGCCAAAGCCGATTTTGCTGCCCATCAGCATGAACACAGCTGTGAAGTTCAGCTTCCATTTTTAAAATACTTTGACAGCAATTTCAAGATAGTGCCGATCTGCATGATGGACCAATCAGTTGAAGCTTCAATCGATCTTGCAAATTCCATCCATGAAGCCAGCCAAAATATGGGAAGAAAAATCACTTTGATTGATAGTACCGATTTATCTCATTTTAAGTCTCAGGAAAAGACCATTGAACATGACAACCTTGTGTTTAATGAAGTGTTCAATGCAAATACTGAAGGTCTCTATCAAGTTGTCAAAAAAGAACAAATTAGTATATGTGGATACGGACCAACTATGGCAAGTATGGAATTTTCCAAGAAATTGGGACAGAAAAACTTTGAATTGTTACAGCATTCAACAAGTGGTGACATCACTTTGGATTATGCATCTGTTGTAGGCTATGGATCTGGAATTTGGTATTAAATTTTAATTGTTTTTATAGGAATAAGGAAATGACAGTATGAGTGTGAATGAAGATCAAAATCAAACAATAACTGAAAAGATCAAGATGGCCTTTTCACTGTCTGAGGATAGGGCATCAAATGAGGAGATTCGTGAACGTCTTCTTGATGGCGGAAAGATAACCGGAACCAATATGTGTGTAATGGTATGTGCGATGATAATTGCTTCTGTAGGTCTCAATATGAGTTCAACTGCAGTAATCATCGGTGCAATGCTCATCTCACCTATTATGGGAAGCATTCTTGCCTCTGCATATGGGAATGTGTCAAATGACTATCCTCTCTTCAAGAATCATATGGCAGGCTTGGCAATACAGATTGCAATCAGTGTTGCGGCCGCTTCCATCTATTTCTTCCTCTCTCCTGTTAAGGCACCGACTGCAGAATTGCTTGCAAGAACATCTCCAACATTTTATGATGTGCTCATTGCATTCTTCGGAGGACTTGCCGGAATCATAGGACAAACCAGACTGGACAAGACAAACACTGTCATTCCAGGTGTTGCAATTGCAACCGCTCTTATGCCTCCGCTATGTACCTGCGGATATTCAATCGCAAATGGAAGATGGGACATGCTCCTTGGAGCAGGATACCTATTCATCATAAACAGCTATTTCATTTTCCTTGCAGCAAGCATTATCTTGAGTGTATTGAAAATCCCTAAAATGAAGGAATTGACTCCAAAGGAATGGAAGATTCATCGTTTCAGAATGATTCGAAATACAATCATCATTGCACTTCCTAGTATAGCTGCGGTTTATTATATGCTGCTTTAAGATGAAATGATTTTTAAAAAAAAGAGTTTATTATTTGCTTTTCAAAACTTAAGTTAAGAATTCCTTTTGAATTCTTATCTTAAAGTTTATCTATTTTTTCAATTATTAAATATTGTTTTGGCATTATGTTGATTTCTGCCATTTACAATCCAATGATTATTCCAACCATATTCTCTGCACCTATTGTAATGGATATGAGTAGCATTATTGCGGCAACGCCAAATGCGACGATCCAGACTCCAACACTCCACTTCATGACCTTGGTTCCATCCAAGCTGTAAAACGGCAATAGGTTGAATGCGGCCAAAAAGCTGTTGACAGAGAATCCAACAGTACAAATAAGGTATATCAAGTGAGAGATTCCTCCATTGGTTGAAAAAGGATATATTAAAGCTGCAATTATGATAAAGAGTATTGCAAGTCCAATATTGGTTGTAGGTCCTGCAATTGTGATCTTTCCGATTATCTCATCGCTCATATCTTCTGCATAGGTCTTGACTGAACCAGGGGCTGCAAAAACGAATCCAAGAAATGCTGTGACAAGTGCGATCAATAATCCTAAAGGCCATAATTCAAATTCGGCTTCATAACCGTATTGCATTGACATGAATTTGTGTCCAAGTTCGTGAAATATGAATCCGAGCCCTACCCCTACCATGACGATTGGCAAAAGAGCAATGATTCCGTTAAGGTTAAGTCCAACATTTGATATTGCAAAACAGATTGAAAGCACTATGAATGCAATTATCAAATCCCTTATTTCTTTCCGTGTAAATGTAAACATAATTAAGAATATCTATTTTTGTATATAAAGTTTTTTCTAAAATTCGGGGGATTGCCTTTAACAATATTTAAAGCTTATATTCATTCACTTTTTTTTTGAAATGATAATTATATTAAAAAATTTTAATTTATAAATAAATTATAACAAAATTAAATCAATTTTTTAAAAAGGTTTAATTTTCCAAAATAAAGTCAATTTAACAGTTATTTTATAATATAATAATTAAAATGAAATATTATCCTTAAAAAAACTATAATATTTATTAATAATGAAAATAAAGATGTATTTGAAGGTTTTTATTATCTGCATAAAAATATATCCATAACATATTGAGGTTAAGATAATGAGAATAAATATATTGATTCTTTTTAATTTTTCATTGGAAAGAATGAAAATTGTTTCTAAAGATATTTTAAAATATGCTTTAGAGATTGTTAAAATTTTCATTATGCTAATAAAATGATTGTAACATGTTGTTGAACTTAAAAAAATTTTAGTTTTTAATATTTTTAAATAGGATAAGTTTTTTCCTTCATATGAGTTAATATTATATATTACAAAAATATAATATTAATTAGAGTTTTATTAGACTCAATTATGTTATGGGAACTTTAAGTTAAGAATTCTTTTTGAATTCTTATCTTTAAGTTTGCTGCTATTTTTTCTATTTTTTTAAAAGTTCTTAATTTTCTTTTTCTATCCAATTCTCACAGCTGTCATCCTGTTTGATCAGCTTCTCATGATATCTGCAAAAGAATTGGGTGCATAAACCTGTATCAAATTCCAGATATCTGCAATTATAACATTCTTTTTCTTTTATTTTTTTCATATTCATAGTATAGTTTTTATACTATTTAATATAAATTTATAAATATATATCAAATTTAAGAAAGTTTTATATTGGATTTAAATCAAATTTAGTATTTTAAAACTTATTTTAGCAAAATCAAATGTTTGAATTAGTGAATTGGGAGAATTATAATGAGACACATATCAGTAGCTTCTGCACCTGGAAAGACCATCCTTTTCGGTGAACATTCAGTCGTATATGATGAGCCGGCCATTGCAGGGGCAGTCAATAAAAGGGCAGTTGTAAGTCTGAAGAAGTCTCAGAACAATTACTCCACATTGAAGTCCAAGGATTTGGGTTTTGAACTAGTAATGGACACTCGAAGAGGAACCTATACCCTTAAGAAAGGAAAGCCGGGCATTATCCGTTATATCTTGAATGCTATGGGAAAGTTCCATGACCACAGTGCCATTGATATGAGCTTGTCACTTGATCTTCCTATCGGATCCGGATTAGGGTCTTCCGCTGCCGTAACTGTAGCCACCATTGCAGCATTGCATCATTATCATGGGGTTGAATTCAATAAGGAAACCCTTGCAAGGGAAGCCCATGGAGTGGAAGAGGAAGTTCAGGGCATAGCTAGCCCATTGGACACCTTGATAAGCACATATGGCGGATTGATTTACTTATCCCGTGAGAAGAAGATAGTTCGCTTTGACAGTCATTTGGATGCTCCATTTGTTGTAGGTTTTACCAATAAATATGGAAACACCGCCAAAATGGTCAAGAATGTGAAGACATTGAAGGACACATATCCTGAATTGGTGGATCCGATAATATCCACAATGGGCAAGATAGCAAATGAGGCAAGGATAGCCATCCTTAAGAATGATGTTGAAAGAATAGCTGAATTGATGAACTTGAATCAGGGATTACTTGACTCCTTAGGAGTCAACACTTATGAATTGTCAAGAATGATATATACCGCCCGTGACAATGGAGCCCTTGCTTCCAAGATAACAGGTTCCGGCGGTGGAGGAAGCATCATTTCCCTATGCAGGGAAGACAATGTCGACGAAGTTGCAGAGGCAATCAATGTTGAAGACAAGACAATCAAGGTGAAATTCTCAAAGGATGGTGTTTTAGTAAATAGGAGAGCTCCTCCTTTACCATAAAATATTTTTTTATTATTTATTTACAATTTAAAAATTTCATGTTTATTATAAAAAAATTTTAATTAATTTCTTAATATTTTAATGTTTATAGTGTGATTTTATGATTATTTTAAAGATTGGCGGAAGCATATTGACTGAAAAGGATTCCGCGGAACCTAAAGTCGATTATGAAAACTTGAATAGGATTGCAGAGGAAATCAGACAATCCTTATATGCTGATGAAATCAGCAATGACCTGATAGACGGGCTTGTGATTGTTCATGGAGCAGGATCCTTCGGACATCCTCCTGCTAAGAAGTATCAGATAGGCCGTCCTTTTGAAATGAAGGATTACCTTGAAAAGAGGATAGGCTTTGCAGAGGTTCAAAATGAGGTCAAGAAGCTGAATTCAATCATCTGCGAATCATTGATCGAGCATGGAATTCCAGTAATTGCAATACCTCCATCTTCCTTTATAACTTCACACAATAAGAGAATCTATGATTTTGACTTGGATCTTTTAAAGACATATATTAGAGAAGGTTTCGTCCCTGTTCTCTTTGGAGATGTAGTCATTGACGATGAAGTGAAGATAGCGGTCATCTCAGGGGATCAAGTTCTCCAATACATTGCAAAGTTCCTCAAATCAGATAGGATTGTCCTTGGAACCGATGTGGCCGGGGTCTATACCAAAAACCCTAAGATCCATGATGATGCGGTCCATATAGATGAAGTGAACTCCATTGAGGACATCAAGTTCCTTGAATCCACAACCAATGTCGATGTGACCGGCGGCATGGTCGGCAAAGTGAAGGAGCTATTGGACTTGGCGGATTATGGAATAAGCTCTGAAATCATCAATGCAAATGAAGAGGGAGCAATCGCAAAGGCATTGCAGGGCATGGAAGTGAATGGAACTAAAATCTGCAGAAAATAATATTTTCATTCTGTTATTATTTATACTAACTTTTTTATTCTATTTTTTTATTTTTTCTAATCTTATTCATTATTTTTCATGAAAAAAGCCCTATTTTTACCCAATATTTAAATATAATGAAAATAAAAAATTATAAATAGTTAAAATATATGCAATTTTCATATATTTTGAATTTAAAAGATTAGAATTAATATTAAGTCGGATTTTAATGTTTTTAAATTCATTCGGGACCTAATTAAACACGTAAGAATATTTTATTTAATTTAACTTTTATTCATAAGGGCTTTGTTAAATTTAATTTTTCTATTTATAAAGAATTTATATTGATCAGTTTATTTTAGATATTTAGACTGCTTTTAAAGGTTTACTATTTAAAAACAGTTTATATTAGATTGCTTTTTTTAGGTTCCAATGATGGAACATTATTTAATATTAATTTTAAGCTTATCATACTTAATTTATTAATTATCAAAGAGGAAACAATGATTTCAGATAGAAAATTAGAACATTTATTAATTTGCAAGAATTATGATGTTAATTATAAGGACAAGACTACAGGCTTTGAAGACATTGAACTCATTCACAGAGCATTGCCTGAAGTTCATAAGGAAGAAATTGACATTTCAACAGAGGCTTTTGGAAAGAAACTGGAATCTCCATTGTTCATTACAGCCATCACTGGCGGACATGAAGCTGCAAAGGACATCAATAAGGAATTGGCCATTGTCGCAGAGGACAAGCAGATTGGTTTAGGTGTAGGAAGCCAAAGGGCGGCCATTGTAAATCCAGATTTAAGAGACACTTATGATGTTGTAAGGGAATATGCTCCCTCCGCACTTGTTTTAGGTAATATCGGAGCTCCTCAGTCTGATCTTGCACAGAAAGCCGTTGAAATATTGGACAGTGATATATTGGCAATTCATTTGAATCCATTGCAGGAAGCAATCCAGCCTGAAGGGGATGTTGACGGCAGAGGATATCTCGATTCAATAGCTGAAATCTGCAAGGCGGTGGATGTTCCTGTCATGGCAAAGGAAACAGGTACAGGAATAAGTGCAGAGGATGCGATTGCACTTGAAAAGGCAGGAGTCCGCTTCATTGATGTTGAAGGTGCTGGCGGAACCAGCTGGGCTGCTGTTGAAACATACCGTGCTGATGACAGATACATGGGAGAGCTCTTCTGGGATTGGGGAATCCCTACTGCTGTAAGCACTGCAGAAGTTGTAAATTCCGTCAATGTTCCAGTAATATCTTCCGGTGGAATCCGTTCAGGACTTGATGCTGCAAAGGCAATTGCGCTTGGCGCAGATGCTGTGGGAATGGCACTGCCAGCACTTAAAGGAGCCTATGAAGGACAGGAAGCTTTGGTTCAAATGGTTGAAAGATTCAATGAATCCTTAAGGATAGCAATGTTTTTGGTTGGAGCTTCAAATATCGAAGAGCTTAAGAATTCAAACCTCATAATCAAAGGGGAAACCAAGAACTGGCTTGAATCAAGAGGATTCGATACTAAGGCTTATGCAAGAAAGTAATTCTATTTTTTAATTTAAGAGTCTTTACTCTTATTTTTAATTTATATGATTATTTTATATTCGATGAATTTTTATAAACTTAAATTACTTAATTATACTAATTATTTTACGGAAAAAAAAACAAAAAGGAGGCAATAAATGACTGTAGAAGTTATTGCAATAGGTGGATACGAAGAAGTAGGAAAGAATATGACTGCCGTAAAGGTAGGGGAAGATGTTATCATATTCGATATGGGTATCCACTTGGACAGAATCAGCATTCACGAAGATACAGACATAGACAGAATGCACAGTTTGGACTTAATCGAAAGGGGAGTGATTCCAGACGATACAATCATGAAGGACGTTGACGGAAAGGTAAAGGGAATAGTATTTTCCCACGGTCACTTGGACCACATCGGTGCTGTAGCCAAATTGGCTCACAGATACGATGCACCAATCATCGGAACCCCTTATACCACTGCACTGATTGAAAAGCAAATCAAGGGAGAACGTAAATTCAAGGTAAACAATCCAATCAGACCGCTTAATCCTGGAAGCAAGATCAAATTGTCAAAGGACATCACCTTGGAATTCGTTCAGTCAACCCACAGTATTCCACAGGCGGTCTTCCCGGTATTGCATACCAATGAGGGAATAATCGTCTATGCATTGGACTTTAAGTTTGACAACCATCAGAAGGTTTCACCGCCACCTGACTATAACAGGCTTAGGGAATTGGGAAGAAAAGGAGTATTGGCTCTAATTGTAGAGACCACCAATGCAATCAATTACACTGAAACCAGAACATATTCAGAAAAAGTTGCTAGAATCATCCTGGAGGACTTGATGAGAGAGCCTTTAAAGGCAAAGAACGGTATGATCGTAACCACTTTCTCATCACATATCGAAAGGCTTCAGACCATTGCAGACATTGCAAAGGACAGCGATAGGGATATTCTCTTCTTGGGACGTTCCATGGAAAGGTTCTGTGGCATAGCACAGAATTTAGGAATCTTGAAATTGCCTGGAAACGCTTATGTTCATGGGTCTCCTAAGGCTGTAAACAAAGCCCTTATGAAGGCTGAAGAGGAAAGGGACAAATATCTCCTGGTCACTACAGGTCACCAAGGGGAGCCTGATGCTCTTTTACCAAGAATAGCCAGTGGAAGAACTCCATTCAATGTGAAGAAAGGAGACAATGTCATATTCTCAGCGCCAATCATTCCAAATCCGACCAATGCCGCAAACAGGCATATCCTTGAATCCAAATTGAAGGCGAACGGTGCAAGGATCTATGCAAACGCTCACGTTTCAGGACACGCAGGCCGTGAAGACCACAGGGATTTCCTAAGAATGCTTAAGCCAAAACACATCATACCTGCCCACGGTGAATTGGAGATGCTGGTCGCTTATGGTGAGCTTGCAGAAGAGGAAGGATACAGAATAGGAAACAATATTCATATTTTAAGAAATGCTCAGGCTCAAGTGTTCAATGGACACTAATTTAGTTAATTTAATTAACTATTTGGGCTTATTTATTTAAAAAAATCAATTATTATTCATTAAATTGCAATTAAGTATTTAATAAAGTTTCAATAAATATTAGTTTGAGGGAAAATCATGTCTGATGTTACTGATGTTTTAAAACAATATTCCAAAGATGTTGTAAAAACAATTGAAGAGAATCTTAGTGTTATTGAACCACAGGATTTACAGGATGCTTGTCTTTATTTAACAAAAGCTGGCGGAAAGATGCTTAGGCCAGCACTCACTTTAATCTCTGCAGAAGCGGTTGGAGGAAAAAAGGAGGATGCACTTAAGACTGCCGCTGCTTTGGAGCTTATTCATACCTTTTCACTTATCCATGACGATATCATGGATGACGATGACATGAGAAGGGGAATGCCTTCCGTACATAAGGTATGGGATGAGCCTGTAGCCATTTTGGCAGGGGATACCCTATTCTCAAAGGCATTTGAAATGGTAATCGCTTCCAAGGAGGAAAATGCACATCCTGCAAATGTTGCAAATGCATTGGCTACCGTTGCAGATGCCTGTGTTAAGATCTGTGAAGGTCAGGCTTCCGATATGAGCTTTGAAGGAAACTTTGATGTCAAGGAAGACGAATATTCTGAAATGATCTTCAAGAAAACAGGTGCATTGATTGCAGCTGCAACCAAAGCTGGAGCAATCATGGGCGGAGCAGATGATGAGACAGTGCAAGCTCTCTATGAATATGGAAGAATGATTGGTACAGCTTTCCAGATTCAGGATGATTATCTTGATGTGATCAGTGATGAAAAGGACCTTGGAAAGCCTGTCGGCAGTGACATCGCAAAAGGAAAGATGACCCTTATGGTCGTTAAGGCATTGGCTGAATCCGAAGGTGAAGACCATGAAAGATTGCTTGAAATCTTAAAAGAGGAGAATTCTTCACAAGAGAACATACATGAAGCCATTGATTTATTCAATAAATATGGTTCCATTGAATATGCTCACAATCTCGCTTTAGAAAACGTTGATGGTGCTAAGAAAGTACTCGAAATATTGCCTGACTCTGAAGCTAAACAGATGCTTATTGATTTGGCAGATTTTGTCATAGACAGATCTTCCTAAATTTTCAGTATTTTCTTATTTTTTTTATTATTTTTCATTAATTTTTATCTATTTTTTCTATTTTTCATTTTAACTATTTTTCATTCATATTATCCATTTTTACCCTATTTTTGCCCATTTCTTAAGTTAAGTTTATAAATAATTTAATTTAAATTAATAATTGTAATAAACTAATTTTTAAAAGATTAGTTAATGGGGAGGTTTATGTGGATTTAAGACGTGTATTATTGGTATTGCTAGTGATTGTCGTGGTTTTAGCCACTTCTTTCTTCTTATTGGGATATGATGAAACTATTAAATATGAAAGAGTGGACCTTACAAGCACTTCCAGCATTGAGATGCCAATAAGTGATCAATCTACAAATACAGTAATTAACAATGGCATTAATCTCATTAATGACACTCAACATGATCTGACAGTGATGTACTTCAACAGTGAACAGGGCAATCAGGTTGCAGCTGTTGAATTGGAGTATATACGAAATGATTTTGTGGCAAATTCGGTTCAGGATACCTTAGGAAACCAAACTGTTTGGCATAATGAGGAAAACGGAACATATATGGCTTTCATTGGAAATCATATCACCCATGACAATATTCTAATCATCTGTAAGGATCCTGAAATGCTTGAGCATATGATTGCTTCCGCTCGCTATGAATACTTCAATGAGGAGACAAACAGTACAGAAACTTTCAATGGTGAGAATCAAAGCTCAAATGCTACAAATACTTCTGCTGTGGCAAATACTGGAGTTGATAGCACAAGGTCCAATTCATCTTCATCAAGAAATGTGCCTGATGGCTATTATTGGTCTGGACAGGATGCAGATTATATCCGGGAATATGACGATTCAAATGGAGTTCATCATATTGACCGTCTAAACGGTCCAAATGAAGCTATTGATACAGTCAATAACAAGCATTATACCAATGGTGTGGAAGATACAGAAGCCTATAATAAAGATTTTAATTAATTTTAATTATTTTTTATTTTATTCTCTTTATTTTTCTTAGATTTTGTTGAATTTAATTTATTTAGCTTTTTTAGTCTATTCTTTCTATTTTTTCTATTATTTCAACCTATTTTTATATTTTTTATTATCAATTTTATAATGTCATATGATTTTAGATTACTGTCATTAAATTTAAGAACGAAACATTTATATACTAGTATGTTTATAATACTTATTGTGATTAGAAAAAACTTAAGTGAAAATTAAGTTTGCTTATTTTTTTCAATCATTGGATGTTTCATTGGAATTCAGAACATAAGAAATGTATCTCTGGTGATCAGTGCAATTTCGACCTCTTCGTTTGTTTAACTGTAACACCTTTTGCTTGATTCGTTTTGTTCATATTGCTTGCACTGAATTTGATGATTGATTAAAATAAGATCTAATCCAAATTGATATCACACATAAAAAATTAAAAAATTAAAAAAAGATTAATTGAAAAATATCTGAAATCAGTCTTATGCATTCGTTCATAAGTTAAGGAATGTAATCCGGGGGTGAATTATATTCCTTATTTTGAATAGGAATTGGGGGTGATTCTTATTCAAGTTCCTTATTGAGTGCTTATGATTTTGTCTATTGGAATGTAATTTGGGGGTGAATTATATTCCTTTTGTTTGGATAAGGATTGGGGGTGATTCTTATTCGTGGAAAAAAAGGTAATGGGGGTGTTATCTTTTTTCCCATATTACTTTCTACCATTTTTTTCTTTATTTTCTCCTAATTTTCCACCATTTTCATATAATTTATGCACTTAAGTTTAAGAACAAGTTATTACATAATATTATATGAAAGATATTTTATAGTTTTATTTTAGTCAAATCAGGTGAGTGTATGATTAAAAAATATAAGTTTGATGATGTTGCAGAAATTTTCACTGGAATCAGAATCAAACGTTATCAAAAAGGTTATACAATTAAACAGGAAGTACTTAAAAAGACATATGAAGACAGTTCAAATATAGACACTGATTTTGAAGATGTTTCAGATGACATAAACAGTAAGTTCTATTCAAGAAAGGACGATATTGTCATTCTGCTTGCAGGATCCACTGTAAGCAAGCTTGAAAGGGAAGGAATCATCATACCTATGTACTATGCGGTTGTAAGGGTTAGGGAAGGATTTGATGTTGATTTCGTTTACCACCTTCTAAAAAGCGACATTTTCCCAAGGGAACTGCATAAGATAGAGGAAGGAACTACCTTAAAGATCATTAAGACCACTCACCTTAAGGAAATTTGCCTGCCTATACCTGATTATGAGACTCAAGTTAAATATGGAAGGCTATTCAAGTTAATGGACAAGAGAATTAATTTGAATCAGGAATTGATTGAATTGGAAAGGCAGAATGAAAAGCTGATAATGAAGAATCTATTTGAGAAATTAGGTGAGTAATTAATTTTTAATAATGCTTTATTGTTTAAATTAGGGGTTATGATATGGAAAATGTTTTAGGGCGTCAATTATGGTCCATCTATGAGGATTTGAAAAGAGAAAAAAGAATCGGATTCCTGACAGATGATGAGTTTCAAAAGTATTTCCTAGGATTCATTTCCTATAAGTATCTCTCTGAAAAGCTGGAGACCTATATCAATAATGAATTGAAGGGAGAAAACATCAGCTTTGAGGAAGCTTATAGTAATAGGAATTATAAGAAAGGCCTAAGGGAAAGGTCAATTGAAGATATAGGATACTTCTTAAGTCCTAGCCTTTTGTATAAGAACATTGTATCATCAAAGAATTATGGAAGCATCATAATTGAGGAATTGGAAAAGGCATTCAATGAAATCAGCGATTCTTCTGTTGGAAGGGAAAGCCAGGAGGATTTCCAGAACCTCTTTGAAGGTGTGGACTTAAGGGCATCCCAATTAGGAAAGAGAATGGAAGACAAGAATAGGGTTGTATTCAATATTCTGGATGCTTTAAGGTTCGTTCACTTTGATTTGGATAAGGAAAGCAGGGACAATACCCTTTTAAGCAAATCAATTTTAGACAATAGGAAATATAATAAGAATAATCATCTTTCATTAATGGGTTCCGAAAGGAGGGTGCATTCAAGAAGAAAACCTCATGCAATGAGTTTTAAACCAAATCTAAAAGCCATCGAAGCAGATTTTGAATCTTTAGATTCATTGGTTGATGAAAAAATGAAGACTAATCTTAAAGATGAAAGCTTGGCTTATGATTTGGCTGAAGAAAAACTTTCTTATGATTTAAATAAGTCTCTCTTAAATGAGGATAGCTATTCCTTAGATGATGAGGAATATGAAAAATATATTGATAATCTGATTGGAAACAGCTTTGAATATCTGTTGAGTGAGTTTTCATTGAATTCATCAAGCTCCTTCGATTACTATACTCCAAAAGAGGTTTCCACCTTGATTGCCAAACTGATAGCTTCACAGAAGGAACATCTTGATTCTGTCTATGACCCTTGCTGCGGCTCCGCTTCCCTGCTTTTAGAGATAAACAAGGAATTGCCTTGTGATTTCATATGCGGTCAGGAGCTTAATGCATCATTCTATAACATTGCAAGGGAGAACATGATCCTGCATAATATCCATTACAAGGATTTTGACATCAAGCAGGGAGATAGCCTGGAGCAGCCTCAGCATTTGAATTATACATTTGATGCCATTGTAAGTCAGATTCCATTCAATTCCAAATGGACTGCCGATAGGAGTTTTCTTGATGATGTGAGATTTAAGGATTACAACATTCTTCCGCCACGTACCAAAGCTGATTATGCATTCATCCAGCATATGCTCTATCATTTGAATGAGGATGGAATAATGATTGTAGTTGTTCCTCATGGAGTACTGTTCAGGTCTGCCGCTGAAGGAACAATCAGAAGAATCATTGTTGACAGATATAATTATCTTGATGCGGTAATCGGCCTTCCTGCAAACATGTTCTATAGTACCAATAATCCTGCATGTATGATGATATTCAAGAAAAACAGGAATCTTTATGATGATGTATTGTTCATTGACGCTTCTCGTGACTACAATAAATTCAAGCTTATCAATAATCTAAGGGAAGAGGACATCTATAAGATAGTCAGCACCTATTATTACAGGGAAGAAAAGGACGGCTATTCCCATAGGGCCAGCCTGGAAGAGATAAGGAGAAATGACTTTAACCTGAATATTCCTCGTTATGTTGACACTTATGAGGAAGAGGAAATCATTGACCCTAAGGACTTGGTGTCCAGACATAAGCTTGTTAGCGAAGAGATAAAGAAAGTTACAAAAGAGATTGAAGATGTTTATAAGGAGTTAAACATTGAAAATGACTTGTTTAGATAATTATTTTAAATTTAATCTCTTTATTTTCTATTTCTTTTTAATTTTTATTATTTTTCTATTTTTTCTATTCTTCTTAATTCTTATTCTTTTTAATTCTCATTTTTCTTCTAATTTTTCTATTTCTTTTCAAATGCTCTTGGAATATGGGCTTATATTTATTAAGATAATATAATGAACAAGGAACATGTAGTTTTTGGTGAAATGAATACTTAAGATCTTTTCATTGGAAACATACGGTTTCTTACGGAAAATACTTAAAACTTTCAAAGAACTATTATTTCAATAATATTTCTTTGATTGATCATTTTGATTATTCCAAATTCAACTCTCAAAAAAACATTACATTCGTCTTATCTCTATTTGGAATAATCAAAATTATTTTAATAAGCTATAAAAAAATCTCTTACTTTTTTTAATTATATTTTACTTTATTCAAAATTATTTGATATTTTTACGATTTTTTCACTAGTTTTTGTGCTATCAATAGCAAACTATTTATATATTTAATAAATATACTTATATACATAGAATTATGAACTATACTTTTAGAATATTCTTTTAACATATCACCCCCTTTACATTAGTTTCTAGTTTTCTTTTTTTGGTATAGTTTATGATTCAGGTTTAGATACTTAGATTTTCAACAATCTAAGTTTCTAAACTTTAATATTCAATTAATCTTTTTTTAAATTTTTATAAATATTTAATAATGTGAAAAGTCAATATTATAATTGTTATTTTGATAATTTATCATTCAATAATTAAAGGTGAAAAAATGAGTAAGACTTATATTTTTGGACATAAAAGTCCAGATACCGATTCAATTACTTCAAGTCTTGTAATGGCTGACTTGGAGACCAAATTAGGCAATGATGTTCTTGCATGCAGATTAGGCAGTTTAAATAAGGAAACTGAATATGTCTTGAATTACTTTGATTTGGAAGCTCCTGAATTGATTGAAAAAATCGAAGATGGTGCAGAAGTGATTCTTGTGGATCATAACAGTCCAAGCGAATCCGTGGACAATATAGAAAATGCAAAGATCCTAAAGCTTGTAGACCATCATAAGATAGCTTTTGAAACTTCCTATCCGTTATTCATCAGAACAGAACCTGTAGGATGTACCGAAACCATACTATTCAAGTTATATAAGGAAAATGGATTCACTCCTGACAAGACCATCGCATCATTGATGCTCTCTGCAATCATTTCAGACACTTTGCTCTTGAAATCTCCAACCACTACTGAAGATGATAAGGAAGCAGTGAAGGAACTTGCAGAGATTGCTGAAATTGATTATGAAACTTACGGTTTGGAAATGCTAAAGGCAGGAACAGACTTATCCAGTTTTTCAATTGAGGAAATCTTAAGCCTTGATGCAAAGCAGATTGACTTTAAGGATGTAAAATCCATTGTAAATCAAGTCAACACTGCAGACATTGCAGATGTTATGGAAATGAAGGATGAATTGGAAGCAGGAATGGAAAAGATCATTGAAGATGAAGGTTTGGACTTGTTCATGCTTTTAATTACTGATATCGTAAACAGCAATTCTCAAGTGATTGCTCTTGGAAAAGATGCTTCACTTGTGGAAAAGGCTTATGATGTAAAATTGGAAGACAACACTGTTTTACTTGAAGGTGTCGTTTCCCGTAAGAAACAGGTTGTTCCTATCATGACTGAAAATGCTTAAATGCATTTTTAGTTATTTTATTCCAATTTCTTATAGTTTTAATTTATTTAATTCAGTCATTAATTTAATTTATTTTTAATTTAGTTGTAGATAAAGGGGGTAAAAAATGTCAAAATTTTGTCCGAAATGCGGTCATAAAAATAAGGATGTTGCATCATTCTGTGGAAATTGCGGAACAAAGTTGGCAACTTCAAATTTCACTACTAATCTAAGAGATGATGGCTCAACTAATAGTTCTACCACTTCTCAAAAACCTAGCAGCGCTAATAATTCTGGAGATGCGGGTTCTACATGTTGTGCAGTTCTTATAATATTATTTATAATAATCCTTATCATGTCAATGGGATGATTTAGGGATATGTATTTTTATCAGTCTGTGACAATTTAGATTTAGGGATAGAATGGATTTTAATGAATTTGGGGACAATTTAGAGGATTCCGCTAATTTTCTAATAGAAAAGTTAAAGGAATTGCATCCTTGGGATGAGGAATGGAATCATAGAATTGCAGTCAGATTGGTTCCCATATACAAAGAGGAAATCGACAAGTTCAAGGAATATCTGGAGTCCAATGATTTGGATTTCACTTTGGAAAATTTCAATAACTTGATTAGATTTTCATCCATTTTAACCAAAGACCAGGTAAAGCTTCTCTTTATGGGAGACTTGGCTGAAATTCCCTTGATTTTTGATGGAAGATATCTGAGTGATGATGAAAGGATTGACTTATTGATTGAATACAAGGCACGATTGAAAAAGGCCGATTCCAATTTGTATCTGTTCTTCAATCATGTAGACAATTTCTTAGACTGATTGCTTTTTATTTTCATTTTCATTTTTTTAATAAATAATTTATTTTATCTTATTTTAACTTTTTTTAGCTATTTTTATATATTTTATCGAACATATTATCATATAATTAAGACTTGTTTTAGGTGACACAATGTTTTATAGAAAATTGGGAAAAACTGATTTAGAAGTATCCAATTTAGGTTTTGGATGTATGCGTTTGCCTCATAAGGAGCATTTCTATGAAATCGATGAGGTGGAGGCTACCAAGATGTTCGATTATGCAATCGAACATGGAGTCAATTATTTTGATCTCGCTTATTCATTTCATAGTAAAAACAGAAACTTAGGAGGAAATGCCGAGCCCTTCTTAGGCAAATACCTTGCAGAGAAAGGCATCCGTGATGATGTTGTCATACAGACCAAATTGCCCGGATGGCTTGTAAACAAAAGGGAGGATATGGATAAGTTCCTTGATTTGCAGCTCGAAAGGCTGCAAACCGATTATATTGATGTTTACATGTTGCATTCCCTTAAGATAGACTTCTGGAATAAGCTATATGGAATGGATGTGTTGGAATTCTTGGATTCCATTCTAGAAGATGGAAGAGCCAAATATGTAGGATTCTCATTCCACGATGATTTGGATGTATTCTTCAACATCATGGATTCCTATGATAAGTGGGATGTGATATTGACACAAGTGAACTACCTTGATGAGGACTATAAAAGCGGTCTTGGCGGTTTGGAATTTGTAGGAATGGCAGGTCTCGGAAATGTCATTATGGAACCTCTCAGAGGGGGAAGCCTGATAAATAACATTCCAGATGAAGTGCAGGCTCTTTGGGATACTGCCGATAAGAAAAGAAGTCCTGTCGAATGGGCATTTGAATATTTATGGGACAAGCCTCTTGTAACTTCTGTATTCAGTGGTATGAGCAATATGGATCAGGTAAAGCAGAACATTGCCATCGCTGAAAACTGTGATGTAAATTCAATGAGCGAACATGACAGGCAAATACTGAAGGACGTCACTCAAGTTTACAAGTCAAGGGAAGAGATTCCATGTACAGGATGCAGATATTGCATGCCTTGCCATAACAGGGTGGACATTCCACATTGCTTCAAGCAGTATAACATTGCAAAAAGTCTGGATTACATTGATAAGACTGCAGCCCCTTATTTCTGGTTAGTTAATAAGGATGAAAGGGCTGACAGCTGTACTTTCTGTGGTGAGTGCAATATTCAATGTCCGCAAGGAATCGATATCCCTGCAGAAATGGAAAAGGTCTTTGATTTCTTCCATGATGAAGAATACCAATAATCCTTTTTCTTTTTTTATTATTTTTAAAAATAGTTTTTTAATTTTTCATTCTTCTTTTTTCCACCAAATCAATACTAAATCTGTTTTATCTTTAGGATTGACCCAGTTTCCTCTCTCATTTTTAACGAATATTTCTTTAAAATAGTTTTCTAAGGCAATTCTATTCTCTTCCTCAAGGTCTCCAAGTCTCCAGATGGATCTATCTATTGCCTCATCGATTGTATGGTACTCTTTTAAATTTTTACAGTCTAATTGATGTATATTTGCTTCAATTCCAAGGCTTTTCAGAAGCATTACCAAAACCATATGGTCTGTACCTGCCTTAAATGGCTTTCCAGCTATTTCTGCCTTTTCCTTTTTGTATTTATGGGTTGATGATCCAAAAACAGTTATGTAAACATATTTATTAGCTATTTCATTAAGTGTTAAAAGAGTTTCTTTAATATGATAGATCCCATTTAGACATCTTGAAGCAAGTACTATGTCATAATCACCAATCTCATCATAATCAAGGTCATTTATGTCCTTTTGAATGGTGTTTATATTAGTTATATTATCAGCATTAGCCTTTTTATTCAATTCTTCAAGCATCTTTTCTGATTTATCGATTCCAGTGACTGATTTGGCCTTTTTAGCTATTTTTCTTGTTATTGTACCTTCACCGCAACCTATATCTAAAACAGTATCTTCAGGGTTTATTCTCATTTCATTGAGCAAAACATCTGGATAATCATCATTTTCAAGCCATTTGCCATATTCGGAGGCTATCTTATCCCAATCCTTTTCCTTTTTTAATCCTTTTTTGAGGGATTTTTGCCAGATGTATTCCCAATCTTGGTCTAAAGAATCTATTCTTTCTTCAATCTTCATTTTTTCCACCAAATCAATACCCAATCTGGCTTGTCGTTAGGATTGGTCAACAGACCATCCTCATTTTCTTCTAAAATTGACTCAAGATATTTTGGCAATAATTCCTGTTCTTCTTTGCTGAATTTGGCCAAGTTCCATTTTCCATTGTCAATGGCTTCTTCTATTGTCTTATATGTTCTGACTGGTCCAACATCCAAATTAACCACATTCGGATAGATGTCCATTTCTGCAAGGAGATTCAAAAGAATGGTGTATGATGGGGCACCGCCATATTCGCTATTGATATATTTGAAGAAGTCCTTTTCAAGCTTCCAGTTATTCGGTCCGAATAATGTGATGAAGACATATTTATTGGCTATTTCATTGAAGTTGGAAAAGACTTTTCTTGGGCTTTTTATTCCATTTATTACTCTGGACGCTAAAACGGTGTCATGATTTCCGTATTTCTCCAATGTCACATCATTCACATCATCCTTGATGGTCTTGATGTTATCTATGGATTCCACTTTGATCTTTTCATCCAATATCTCAAGCATCTTTTCGGTTGCATCGATGGCTGTAACACTAGAGACTTCTTTGGATAAAGGGATTGTCACGCTTCCCTCTCCACAGCCGACATCTAAAACGGTATCCTCTTTGGATAGAATCATCTTTGAAATCAATTGTTCTGTGTAATTGTCCTTGCTAGCACGCTCGCTATATTTTACAGCCGCTTTGGTCCAGTCTTTGCCTCTGTCTCCTTTCTTATCCATTTTCCTGGTCCAAAGCTCTTCCCAATCGATTTCATTTTCATCTTCAATAGTTATCTTCTTTTTCATTTCTTCCACCAGTATAATACCCAATCCGCCTTGTCATTTGGATTTGAAAGCTTTCCATTATCATTTCTCTCAAGGATATCTTCAAGATATTTGTGCAACTCTTCTTTCTCTTCATCATTTAAGGTGTCCAATCTCCATTTTCCACTTTCCATTGCCTCTTCAATGCTTTCATATTCCCTGCTCTGGCCTATGTTAAGGTTTTCAACATTTGGATAGATTCCCATATCCACAAGTATGTTGAAGAAGTATCTGTGTGATGGAAATTCAAAGTATTCCTTATTGATGGATTGATAAAATTCCTTTTCAAGTTTCCAGTTGTTCGGTCCGAAAAGGGTTATGTAAACGTATTTGTCAGCTATTTCATTGATATTTGCAATGGTTTCCTTTATGTTTAGCACTCCATTCAATGATCTTGAAGCCACAACGATATCATGCTTTCCCACATTGTCAATTTTAATTTTAGTCAAGTCCTCTTCGATTGTTCTTATATTGGTCACGTTTTCTTTTTGGGCCTTTTCATTCAATATCTCAAGCATTCTGTATGCTGAATCAACACCAGTCACTGCTTTTGCCTTTTTGGCAAGTGGAATGGTTATGCTTCCTTCGCCGCATCCCAAATCAAGAAGAGTATCATCTTTAGTCACATCAATTCTTTCAATCAATTTGGTATGATAATCATCCTTTTTAGCGGATTTTCCAAAATTAGGGGCTGCCTTATTCCAGTCTTTGGACCTGTCTTTTTTTGCTTCCAGTTTCTCTCTCCAGAAATAAGCCCAATCAATCTCTTCAGGATCATTTATTTGAAATGCCATTTCATCACCATAATTGGATTATAAAAACCTTTTTTCAATATCTAAGATTTGTTTTCCTCTTTCATTTGCTTTTGAACTTCATAAACGTCAGAGACTGCCAATGTTCTCTTGAAGTCAAAACGGAAGTTCTCAATGATGGCCCCCAATTCTCTCATGGTGCTTTCAAACTTCTCGGTCTTCACTGGAATGTCACATAGGCTGTCAATGCTTTGTCCGAGTTCATCAATGTATTTTGGAAATGTCTCATTTGCATGATTGAAGAAAACATCATATTCCTCTGGATTTTCTATATTGTCATTTCTGATGTTCTCTTTCATCTTTTCATAAAAGTCGTTGTAATATGAATAGCTTTCCCTAAATGAATCAAGCAATTCAGCTATCCTGTCAGACATCTTGTCCACACAGTTTTCTTTAGTCTCTTGAGTTGCATCAGTTGCCAAGAGTGGCATATTTGCTCTAAACAGCAATCCGACATCACTTAGATTTTTATTTAAACCATTTATTGCCTTTTCAAAAGAATCTATATCCAATCTTCCGTCCATTTTATCATAGTCCTTTTATTTAATAGTATTTGTAAATTATTTTTCTGTTCATAGAGAATTTTCATTAAATTTTCAGGATATACAATAGAAAATTTTCCACTATTTTTTGCTTTATATATCCCCTATTTTCATTCACAAGAAAAAAATATTTTTTTCTCATATCATATAATTTTATTATTTGCATAATATTTATAATTAGTTTATTTTTTTCCAATTCTTTATAAGGAAAATTCATTATTTGACAAAAATTTTCATATATTAGAGAGAGGTGTATTTCTACTGTAAAATTTTTAGATGAAAAGAATTTTAAAATATTTTTTTTTCATTTGAAAAAATTCTTCTGAAAAATTGATTTTTACTCATAGTTTAATATAGTAAATTTTTAAGAAATTTTTTCATTAATTTTAATTAAAAACACGATTGATTAAATTATATTTTGCTGATAATCTATGCAATTTAATTAATCAATATTCCATTTATATTAATTTAGATATTAAATTCCAAATATCTATTAAATCTTATCTACATCTCATCAATAAAAATCACTATAATAATTAATTTATAAGATCTTCATGAATATTTTTCCCAATTTTCATAGTTTGATTTAAATATAAAAAAAGTCTAAATATTATTGTCTGATAAATATTGTTGCTAAACCTATTTATTAGATTTGCCTATCTAATATGTTTGCATTTTATTGCGGACATATTAGATTTTACCTATTTTTAGTTTTAATAAATATTTCACTTTTAGATTTTAGCTATTATTTTCAATAACTTTTTTTTTTTTTTTTACTGGATTCTTTAGTTATTTTTAATTATATTTATATAAGTTTAATTTCATAAATTATAACATAATTTTAAGAATTATTATTTATTTTTAAACTGTTTTTAAATTTATTTTATTTTGTGATAATTATGGATGAATTAGAAGAAATTGTATTTAAACATGCATTATTGAATGCGGCAAAACATAAGGGAAGTGCAAATCCTGGGGCAGTTATGGGCTCCATCATGAGCAGTGAACCTGAACTTAGGCCAAGGGCAAAGGAAATCGGTCCATTGTCCGGAAAGATAGTGGCTCAAGTGAATGCACTCTCCCCTGAGGAACAGAAAGCCAAGATGGAAGAATTGGGAGTCGCTGTTGAAGAGAAAAAACAGAAAAAAGAGGAAGGATTGCCAAAGCTTCCAGGAAAAAACAAGGATGTTGTAATGCGTTTTGCACCTAACCCAAGCGGTCCATTGCACATTGGACATGCAAGGGCAGCTGTTCCAAATGGGGAATATGTGAAAAAATGCGGTGGAAAATTCATTTTAAGAATAGAGGATACAGATCCTAAACGTATTTACGAACCTGCCTATGAATTGATTCAAGAGGATTTGAAATGGCTTGGAATAGAGCCAGATGAAGTTTACTATCAAAGCGACCGCTTTGAAATCTATTACCAATATGCTGAAGAGCTCATCAATCGTGGAGCAGCCTACATGTGCACCTGTGATGGAGGAGAGTTCAAGAGGCTTAAGGACAGCTGTCAGCCTTGTCCATGCAGAGACAACACTGTAGAGGAAAACATGGAGCTTTGGAAAAGGTTCCCTGAAATGGAAGCCGGTGAAGCTGTACTTAGAATCAAGACAGATATTAACCATAAGAATCCGGCCATTCGTGATTGGGTTGCAATGAGAATTGTTGAAGAGGAACACCCAAGAATGGGCACTAAATACAGAGTCTATCCTATGATGAACTTCTCAGTATCTGTAGATGACCATCTTCTTGGAATGACCCATGTCCTAAGGGGAAAAGACCACTTGGCAAACAGCGAGAAGCAAAAGTACCTTTACCAGCACATGGATTGGGAAGTTCCTGAATTTATCCATTACGGCAGATTGAAGATGGAAGACATTGCATTAAGCACTTCAAAGGCTATGGCTGGAATTGAAGACGGCACTTACAGTGGCTGGGATGATCCAAGGCTTGGAACCTTGAGAGCCATTGCAAGAAGGGGTATCCAACCGGAAACCATTACCCAATTGATGGTGGAGATAGGCATTAAGATGTCTGATTCAGCTATCAGTTGGAAAAAGATCTATGGATTGAACAGGAATATAATTGAGCAAAAGGTTAACAGATACTTCTTTGTTCCAAATCCTGTAAAAATAGATATTGCAGATGTTCCAAATGAAGATTTAGGATTAGCAATTGAAAGGCCATTGCATCCTGACTTCGAGGAAAGGGGCAATAGGACTCTTGTATTTGATAAGGAAGTCTATATTCCTGCAGCAGATCTGACTGATGGAATCAGTCGTTTAATGGATGCTGTAAATGTTGAAATTAAAGAGGGAAATGCTGAATTCCACAGCAAATCATTTGAAGATGCAAGAGATGCTAAGGCAAGAATCATTCAATGGGTTCCAACAGATGCAATCAAGGCCAAGGTTGTAATGGATGATGCATCTGTAACTGAAGGTCTTTGTGAAATCGACTGCAATGAATTGAAGGTTGGGGACATTGTACAATTTGAAAGATTCGGATTTGCAAGACTTGATGAGATCAAGGATGATGAATTAATATTTTATTATGCTCATAAATAGGAAAAAATTTATTTTATTCTAAATAGGTATAATTTATTCTTTTATTATTCTAAATGGGTGAAATTTTTATTCTTTTATTATATTATTAATTGAAAAAATTTTAGCATAGCAATTTAAATGAGGTTAATTATGAAAAAGATATTGGCATTATTGTTTTTCGCTTTACTATTGCTTTCTGTCACTGCAGTTTCAGCAGAAGAGAATGTCGCTTTCCTTGCTGATGAAAATGCGGTTGATATGCAGGAAATTATGGGGGATGATCCTTCAAATCCAGAAAGTGATGGCGAGACTGTTGGCGATGGTTCCGCTCTTAGTGATGATGATGGCGATGCAAATGATATTGAAGATGGGGATGATTCAACTGAAGATGATGGGAATGATGTTCCTGCTGAAAAGTCAAACTCCACAATCACAGCATCAAACCTAAAGGGATATGAGTCATTCACAACTACAATTAAGATTAAGCTGACATCCAATGGCACAGCATTGTTTTCAAGACCTATTCAAATATCATTGAATGGAATCCTTTACAATAAAACAACCGATTCAAATGGGGAAGTTAAGCTAAATGTCAAATTGAATAAGGGAACTTATCTTGCTGAAATAACCTATTTGGGCGATAATCTGACAAGCAATGCAAGCAAAGTCTGCAATGTGACCGTTCTATCCCCTCTCAAGACCAAATTGAGAATCGGTGATAAGTACATCAATTATCGCCAAGGCTCCAAATGTCTGTTTTATGTGAAATTGCTTGATGCTAAGAACAATACAATAAAAAACCAAAAGGTCACAATCAAGGTTGCAGGCAAAACATATACTGTCACAACCAATAAGTACGGCAGTGCCAAAATATATTTGAATCTTAAGAAGGGAACATATACTGTAAAATATACATTTAAAAGCAGTTCCCCTTATTTGGCTTCAAATGGCTCTTGCAAAATCAAGTTCAAGGCTAAAATGCCTAAAGGTGACGGCTATTGGCTATGGTCTTCAGACATGAAAAAGGTGAATCTTAAAAGCCTTGCGAATAGGGGAACCAAACATATCTTCCTTCATGCCAATGCGGTATCAAGGTATGGAAAATCAGCTGTTGTTTCCTTCATTAAAAAGGCCCATAAGCATGGAATGAAGGTTCATATATGGATGCAGGTCTGCTATAGCGGAGGAAAATGGGTAAGGCCAATCAATGAGAAGAACCAGATAAAATATTCCTTTTTGAATAAAAGAATCAAACAGGCAAAGAATTATGCTAAGATTAAGGGAGTGGATGGAATCCACTTCGATTATGTGCGTTTCGGAGGCACTGCACATTTATATAAAAATCCTAATCGTGCAATCAACTACTTTATGAAGAAGGCTTCAACTGAAGTCCATAAGGTTAATTCGAATTGCATTGTTTCAGCTGCTCTAATGCCTGAACCGGGCAGTGCAATGACTGAAAAGTTTGGTCAGGATGTCTCAACAATGAGCAAATACTCTGATGCTTTGATACCAATGGTTTATAAGGGCACTTATAAGAAGGATAGGGCATGGGTCACTTCTGTTACAAAAAAATTCGTCAACCAATCAATTGGGGCTCAAATATGGACTGGATTGCAGTCATACCAATCCGAAAAGAATCCTAAGAAATTAAGTCACAGCGCCCTTTTAAAGGATGCGAAGGCTGCAGTGAAAGGTGGAGCAAAAGGAATTATGATATTCAGAATTGGAATATCATGCAATTTAAATTTTAAAAAGATTTAATTGTCTTAAGTTAAAGCAGAAAATTTTAAGTTTTCAGATATTATTCAGGTTGTTTTTTATGGTAGAGATTTCTGTTGTTGTTCCGGCGTATAATGCTGTTGATTATTTGGATGAGGCTATTACTTCCATTATTGATCAAAGTTTTAAGGATTTGGAGATAATTTGTGTTGATGATGGGTCAACTGATGATACTTTAGAGAGATTGGAGGAATATGCTTCAAGGGATAGCCGCATTCAGGTTTTTCATCAAGAGAATCAGGGT